>NZ_JAGXJK010000002.1:0-58410 GCF_019091605.1 Micrococcus sp. GbtcB5 | reverse complement strand
TCCGACTTACTTTCTGCGTGAAGGTGACGGGCCGCCGTCGTGGTGGGGGAGTGCGGACGGGCCCGCAGGCGCCCCGGGGCTCCCGGCTCAGATGTCCAGGGAGGAGGCCCGGAACGTGTCGCACTGACGGATGTCCGGCTCCTGCTGGGAGCTCTGGTAGCCGCGCCTGAACCAGGCCATGCGCTGCTCGGAGGTGCCGTGGGTGAACGCCTCGGGGTTCACCCGGCCGGTGTGGGTGGACTGGATGCGGTCATCGCCCACGGCGGAGGCCGCGTCGATGGCCTGGCGCAGCTGGTCCTGCGAGATCGGCTTCAGGAACGGCGCGCCGGACTCGGGGTCCACGGTGGAGGCGGCGTGCCCGGCCCACATGCCGGCGAAGCAGTCGGCCTGCAGCTCCGCGCGCACGGCACCGGAGGTCGGGCCGGTGGTCCCGTCCTTGGAGTGCTGCAGGTAGCCGGTGACGTGCTGGACGTGGTGGCCGTACTCGTGCGCCACGATGTACTCCTCCGCCAGCGGCCCGCCCTCGGCGCCGAAGTCGGTCTGCAGCGTATCGAAGAACGCGGTGTCGAAGTACATGGACTCGTCCGCCGGGCAGTAGAACGGGCCCGTGGCCGAGGAGGCGCTGCCGCAGCCGGTGCTCACACCGCCCTGGAACAGGGTGAGCTGCGGCTGGCGCCACTGGATGTCCGAGAACTGCGCGAGGTACTCGCCCCAGAACTCGTCCGCGGCCTCGGTGGTCGCGATGACCCGGCAGTCCGTGTTCTGGTTGGCGTCCGCACCGCTGGCGCACTCCTCGTCCGAGAGGGGCTGGCTCTGGCCGCCCGAGCCCGTCTGCTGCTGGTACTGGCTCTGGCCGACGGACCCGCCACCCGTGTCGATCCCGAGCTGCTCGGCCAGCCCGGGCGCGAAGATCGCGAGCAGCACCGCGAGCAGGCCGCCGCCACCGCCGATGGCGATGCCCCGGCCCCCCAGCCCGCCGCCACCGCCCGATCGGGCCCGGCCGGCGTCGATCTGCACGTTCTCGTTGAAGCTCATGGGGCCAGAGTGTAGACGGACTAGACTGGCCCGGCACCGCGCTGGCCCCCGCCCGTCGAGATCGGCCGGGACCTGCCGATGCACCCCTGTTCTTCCCTCGACCCCTGGAGTCTGACACCCCCATGCTGACCGTCACCGATGTCGAACTGCGCGTGGGCGCCCGTCTCCTCATGGACGAGGTGAACTTCCGCGTGGACAAGGGGGACAAGGTCGGCCTCGTGGGGCGCAACGGCGCCGGCAAGACGACGCTGACCAAGGTCCTGGCCGGCGGCGGGCAGCCCACGGCGGGCACCGTGACCCGGACCGGGCGCATCGGCTACCTGCCCCAGGACCCCAAGGTCGAGGACATGGACCAGTCCGGCCGTGACCGCATCCTCTCCGCCCGCGACCTGGACCAGACGATCCGCCGCATGCGGGAGGCCGAGGCCGGCATGGCCGCCGTCGACGACGCCGAGCGGGAGCGGGCGATGAACCGCTACTCCCGCCTGGAGGCGGAGTTCGAGGCCCGCGGCGGCTACGCGGCCGAGTCCGAGGCCGCCCGGATCACGTCCAACCTCGGCCTGCCGGACCGCGTGCTGGACCAGCCGCTGCACACCCTCTCCGGCGGCCAGCGCCGCCGCGTGGAGCTCGCCCGCATCCTCTTCTCCGACGCGGACATCCTGCTGCTGGACGAGCCCACCAACCACCTCGACCACGACTCGATCGTGTGGCTGCGCGACTACCTGAAGACCTACTCCGGCGGCCTCCTGATGATCTCGCACGACGTGGAGCTCATGGAGATGACCGTGAACAAGGTCCTCTACCTGGACGCGAACCGGCAGACCATGGACGTCTACAACATGACGTGGAAGAACTACCTCGCCCAGCGCCAGCAGGACGAGGCGCGCCGCCGCCGGGAGTTCGCCAACGCGGAGAAGAAGGCCTCGGCCCTCATGGCCCAGGCCGAGAAGATGCGCGCCAAGGCGACCAAGGCCACCGCCGCGCAGAACATGATCAAGCGCGCCGAGCGGCTCATGCGCGGCGTCGAGGGCGAGCGCGCGGTCGACCGCGTGGCCGCGATCCGCTTCCCCACCCCGCAGGCCTCCGGCAAGACGCCGCTGCGCGCCGAGAACCTCTCCAAGTCCTACGGCTCGCTCGAGATCTTCACGGGAGTGGACCTGGCGATCGACCGCGGCTCGCGCGTGGTCATCCTGGGCTACAACGGCGCCGGCAAGACGACGCTGCTGCGCATGCTCGCCGGGGAGGAGACCCCGGACACCGGGGAGGTGCAGGCGGGCCACGGGCTCAAGCTGGGCTACTTCGCCCAGGAGCACGACACCCTGGACCAGGACGCGTCCGTCCTGGACAACATGCGCCACGCCGCCCCGCAGCTCGGCGACACCCAGGCGCGCACGCTGCTCGGCTCGTTCCTCTTCCAGGGCGACGACGTCGACAAGCCCGCCCGCGTCCTCTCCGGCGGCGAGAAGACCCGCCTCGCGCTGGCCACGCTCGTGGCCTCGAGCGCGAACGTGCTGCTGCTGGACGAGCCCACGAACAACCTCGACCCCGCCAGCCGCGAGGAGATCCTCCATGCGCTGCGCCAGTACGAGGGCGCCGTGGTGCTCGTGACCCACGACGAGGGCGCCGTCGAGGCGCTCGACCCCGAGCGCGTGGTGCTGCTGCCGGACGGGGTCGAGGACCTCTGGAACGACGACTACAGGGACCTCATCACCCTCGCCTGAGTGCGCGGGCCGCCGAGGCGGAGGGCGGGCTCAGTCGAAGAGCGCGTCCTCGGCCTCCTCGTCCGTGAGCCGCCCGTCGCGCCGCCGCCGGACCGGCTTGGCGCGGGGGACCCGGTGCGCGGAGAGCAGCCCGTCGTCCGCGGCGTCGTCGAGGGCGTCGGCCCGGTCGTTGCGGGCGCGCATCCACGCGGAGTACCCCCACACCCCGAAGCCCATGGCCGCGAACAGGTACCACTGGATCGCGTAGGACAGGTGCGGGCCCTCGTCGAGGGTGGGCTCGATGAGCTTCTGCGGCATCGGCTCCACCTCCGGGTCCTCCGTGACCATGATCCCGTAGGCAGTTCCGGCCACGGGCCCGCCCACGGTGTCGGCGATCTCGGCGAGGTCGATCGAGGGCACCTGACCGTCCGGGGCGTCGCGGTCCAGGGCCGGCTCCCCGGGCTTGACCCGCACCACGACCTCGGCGTGGCCGGCGGGCGGGGCCGGCACGGCGTCCGGCTGACCCGGACTGTTGCCCACCGGGAGCCAGCCGCGGTCCACCACGACGACGGGGCCCTCGTCCGTCCGGAACGGCACGAGCACCTCGTAGCCGGGCTGGCCGGCCCGGGGGCGGTTGCGGACGATGAGCGTCTCGTCGACGAGGTACTCGCCGGTCAGTGTCACGGGCGTCCACTCGTCGTCGGTCTGGAACGCGGTGAACAGCCGGGAGGCCTCGGCGAACGGAACCGGGTCGTCGTCGTAGTTCTCCAGGACGCGGTTGACGCGGTGCTGGACCTCCACGCGGCGGTCCCACTGCCACTGCGCGAGCGCATGGCACAGGAACGCGAAGAGGACGCACACCACGAAGCCGAGGATCCACGGGCCGGTGGCGAGGAAGCCGAAGCGCAGGGCAGGAAGGCGTTCGGCGTCGCGGGCGGTCGGGGCCGTCATGGGGGCGGGGGTGCTCATGGGCGCGGGGGCTCCTGCGGGGTCTCGGGCGTCTCGACCTCGGGCGCCTCCGTGGCGGGCGGGTCGAGTGGGCGGGAGCGCCGCAGGAAGCCGCGGGCGCTCAGGAAGTCGTCCAGGAAGGGCCGATGGTCCGCGCAGGCCAGCCAGGTCTTCACCCGGTCCGGGGCGTGGACGCGCGGGTTGTTCCACTCCAGGGCCCAGGCGGCCTCCGCGGTGCAGCCGCGACGCGAGCAGACCGGCCGCTCGGGCCCGTCCGCGGCGGCGTGCGGGGATCGGGCGGCGGAGGCACCGGCTGCGGGGTCGAGGCGGCCGGCCGCGAGGGCGCCCAGCAGGTCCACGTCCGGCTCGCCCGGGCCCGCCCCGATCACGCGGCGCCCCGTCCGGGCAGGCCGGGACCGCCGGCGGACGAGGACCCTCGGCCCAGCGCCCGGGGCGCACGGTCGCGCGGGTCGTCCACGAGGTCGCCGGTGAGCACGACCGGCTCGGGCGCCGCCGCGTCGTCGGGGCGGGGGGCCAGGGCCGGTCCCTGGGTGGGCACGGCGCGCAGGGTGCCGGCCTGCTGCGGGCCGGTGTTGTTCACGCGCACGACGGCGACGTAGGGCAGCACGACCGCGCCGAGGATGAACCCGAGCTGCCACCAGCCGTGGGTGAAGAGCGCGGCGACGAAGCAGGCGGTGCGGAGCAGCATCTGGACCAGGTAGACCTTCATGCGCGCCTCCCGGTCCGCGCTGCGGCCGGCGGCGGCGGTGGTGACCCCCTGGACCTCCGGTGTCGTCCCGCGCCCGGCGCGGGCGGGACGGCCGGCTCGGGAGCTGGCGGCGGAGCTGGTCATGGCGCATCCTCCTGGCACGTCGCGCCCTGCGGAGGGCCCCCGCGCGGCCGCGGACGTAGAGTGGTGGTTCACATGTCGGCGCGCCCGCCCTCGGCGGCGTCCCGCAGGACGGCGTCGACGGCGCCGCGCCGGTGCTCCAGTCTAGTCCCGTCCCGTCCGGAAGGTGTTCCCATGGCCGATCAGACCACCACGCCCGCAGCGGACGCACAGGCCGCCGGCCGCAGCGTCCTCGTCACGGGGGGCAATCGCGGCATCGGCCTGGCCATCGCCCGGGCGTTCGCCGCGAACGGCGACCGCGTGGCCATCACCTCCCGCTCGGGGGAGGGGCCGGAGGGGGTCGGCGCGGTCCGGGCCGACGTGACGGACGCGGCCTCCGTGGACGCGGCCTTCCGCGAGGTCGAGCAGGCCCACGGCCCGGTCGAGGTGCTCGTGGCCAACGCCGGCATCACCCACGACCAGCTGCTGCTGCGCATGTCCGAGGACGACTTCACCTCGGTGATCGACACGAACCTCACCGGCGCCTTCCGCGTGGTGCAGCGCGCCACCAAGGGCATGATGCGCCTGAAGCGCGGACGCATCGTCCTGGTTTCCTCCGTGGTGGGCCTGCTCGGCTCGCCCGGCCAGGTCAACTACGCCGCCTCCAAGTCCGGCCTCGTCGGGATGGCCCGCTCGATCACGCGCGAGCTCGGCGCGCGCGGCGTGACCGCGAACGTCGTGGCCCCCGGCTACATCGACACCGAGATGACGCAGTCCCTCGACGACGAGCTCAAGGCCCAGTACAAGACGTCCATCCCGGCCGGCCGCTTCGCCGCCCCGGAGGAGGTGGCCGGCGTCGTGCGCTGGCTGGCCTCGGACGAGGCCGCGTACATCTCCGGGGCCGTGATCCCCGTGGACGGCGGCCTGGGCATGGGCCACTGACGACCACCGACCGCTGAGCAGACAGGAAGCACAGAACATGACCGAGCAGGACCTGGCCGGACGCGGCGTCGTCGTCACCGGCTCCTCCCGCGGCATCGGAGCCGCCACCGCCGAGCTGCTGGCCGCCCGCGGCGCGGGCGTCGTGGTGAACTACCGCCAGAAGGCGCCGCGCGCGAACAAGGTGGTGCAGAGGATCGAGGACGCCGGCGGCCGCGCCGTGGCCGTGGGCGGCGACGTGACCGTCGCCGAGGATCGGGCCGCGCTGCTGGACGCCGCCGTGGAGCACTTCGGCTCACTCGACGTGCTCGTGCTCAACGCCTCGGGCGGCATGGAGTCCCAGTTCGGCGAGGACTACGCCCTGAAGCTCAACCGTGACGCCCAGGCCGCGCTGGCCGACGCCGCGCTCGAGCGCATGGGTGCCGGCGGGCAGATCGTGTTCGTGACCTCCCACCAGGCGCACTTCATCGACGAGGTCGCCACGATGGACTCCTACGAGCCCGTGGCCCGCTCCAAGCGCGCCGGCGAGGACGCCCTGCGCGAGCGCATCCCCGCGTTCACCGAGAAGGGCGTGGGCTTCGTGGTGGTCTCCGGCGACATGATCGAGGGCACCATCACCGCCACCCTGCTCGACCGCGCCGAGCCCGGTGCCATCGAGGCCCGCCGCGAGGCCGCCGGCAAGCTCTACACCGTGGAGGAGTTCGCCGCCGAGATCGCCTCCCTCGTGGGCCGCGAGGGCCTCGAGGTCGGCCACACCGAGCTCGTGGGCGGCGCCGAGGACTTCCTCGGGCAGGACTGAACCCCACCACACCCCAGACGACGAGGGCCGGATCCGTGGGATCCGGCCCTCGTGACCTCCGGGAGCGGACGCCTCAGAGACCGAGGAGCCACCGCAGGGGGGTGAAGGAGGGCACGTCGACGACGACGTCCGCGTGCTCCCGGAGGATCGGCTTCGCGCACAGCGCCACGCCGCAGCCGGCCGCCTCGAGCAGATCGATGTCGTTGGCGCCGTCGCCCACGCCGACGGCCTGCTCGGGGGTGAGCCCCGCGTCCTCGGCCCAGGCGCGCAGCATGGCGGCCTTCGCCGCGCGGTCCACGACGTCGCCGAGCACCTTCCCCGTCAGGTGCCCGTCCCGCACCTCGAGCTCGTTGGCGCAGTAGGCGTGCACGCCCCACGCCTCGGCCAGCGGGGCGAGCACCTGGGTGAAGCCGCCGGAGACCGCGCACACCCGGCCGCCGGCCGCGGTGACGGCCTCGATCAGCGCGAGGGCTCCGTCGGTGGGCCGGATGGCCCGCACCACGTCCGCCACGACGCCCACGGGCAGCCCCGCGAGCGCCTCGACGCGCGCGTGCAGCGAGGCGGCGAAGTCGAGCTCACCGCGCATCGCCCGCTCCGTCACCTCGGCGACCTCGGCCTCGCGGCCGGCGTGGGCGGCGAGCAGCTCGATGACCTCCTGCCGGATCAGCGTGGAGTCCACGTCCGTCACCACGAGGGGCGCCGGCGCGGCGGCGACCGTCGCCGGCACCGTGAGCACGTCCCACCCGGAACCCGGCTCCGGGGCCGCCGCCCACTCGTCCGCGGCGAAGCGCCAGCCCAGCAGGCCGTCGTCGGTGAGCCGCTCGGCGTCGTCGGGCACGCCGGCCGGGGGCGCGTCCGTGACGAGGAGGGCGGGGTCGGCGGTGACGACGAGGCGGCGCAGGGTGCTCATGCGCGGCATCCTAGGCGGGGGTGCGGGCGCGGCCGGGCGTGCGTCGCATCGGCGACGCGCCGGCCGGCCGGACTAGGCTGGCCCCCATGACCACCCCCGCGCCTCCCGACGACTGGTTCCTCCCGGATGAGGACGCCGTGCTGCAGATGCGCCGCGTGCGCGTGCGCCGCGGCACCACCGACATCCTCGGCCCCCTGGACTGGACGGTCCGCGCGGGGCAGCGGTGGATCGTGATGGGCCCGAACGGCGCCGGCAAGTCCACGCTGCTCCAGCTGGCCGCGGCCCGCCTGCACCCGACCGCCGGCGACGTCGGCGTGCTGGACGAGGTGCTCGGCGCCGTCGACGTGTTCGAGCTGCGCCCGCGCATCGGCCTGTCCTCCGCCCAGCTCGCCGCCCAGGTGCCCGCGAACGAGACCGTGCAGGACGCCGTCGTCACCGCCGCCTACGGGATCACCGGCACGTGGCGCGAGCGGTACGAGACGGAGGATCGCGCCCGCGCGCTCGGCCTCGTGGCGACCTGGGGGCTCTCCCGCCTCGCGCACCGCGCGTTCGGCACCCTCTCCGACGGTGAGCGCAAGCGCGTGCTCATCGCCCGTGCCCTGATGACCGATCCCGAGCTGCTCCTGCTGGACGAGCCCGCCGCGGGCCTGGACCTCGCCGGGCGGGAGGACCTCGTGCGCCAGCTGACGGCGCTCGCCACGGACGAGGACGCGCCCGCGCTGGTCCTCGTCACGCACCACCTCGAGGAGGTGCCCCCGGGCTTCACGCATGCCCTGCTGCTGCGGGACGGCGGCGTCGTGGCGGCCGGGCCCATCGAGTCGACGCTCACCGAGGAGCACCTCTCCGCGGCGTTCGGCACGGACCTGAAGGTGACCCGCACCGGCGGTCGGTACACCGCCGTGGCCCGGTGACGGGGCTGCTGACCGCGCAGCTGCTGGGCATGGACCTGTGGCAGGTCCTGCTCGTGCTGCTCGCGGGGTTCTGGGCCGGCACGATCAACTCGGTGATCGGCTCGGGCACGCTCGTCACCTTCCCGACGCTCGTGGCGGTCGGGTTCCCGCCCGTGACGGCCCAGGTCTCCAACGCGATGGGCCTGGTGGCCTCGGGCTTCTCCGGCACGTACGGGTACCGCCGCGAGCTGGCCCAGTCCCGGGCGCTCCTGCCGAAGCTGACCGTCGCGTCCCTGCTCGGCGGGGTCATCGGCGCCGCCCTGCTCACCACGCTGCCCCCGGCCGTGTTCGGCTACGTCGCGCCGGTGCTGCTCGTGGTGGCCCTGACGGTCGTCGTGCTGCAGCCGCGCATCCAGCGGTGGGTCCGGCGTCGGGCGGAGGACCAGGGGCCGACCCCCGGCGCGGACTCTCCCGTGCCGGTGGGCCCCGTGACCCCGACGCTGTGGACGCTCGTGTTCCTGACCGGCATCTACGGCGGCTACTTCGTGGCCGCCCAGGGCGTCATGCTCATGGCGATCTTCGGCGTGCTGCTGGTGGGCGGCACCCTCGTGCACGCCAACGCCGTGAAGACGTGGCTGTCGCTGGTGGTCAACCTCACCGCCGCGGCGTTCTACCTGGTCTTCGCCTTCGACCGCATCGACTGGCGGGCCGTGCTGTTGATCGCGCTCTCCTCGCTCGTGGGCGGGCTCGTAGGCGCGCGGATCGGCCGGCGCATCTCGCCGACGGCGCTGCGCGTCACCATCGTGATCGTGGGCCTGGCCGGGCTGGTGGTCATGGTGATGCGGCAGGTCTCGGGTGGGTGAGGTCGGGACCCGCGAGGTGCGCCTGGAGCGGATCGAGGACCTCGCCGACCCCCGCCTGGCCCCCTACACGACCATGACGGACGCGGCCCTGCGCCGTCGCGTCGACGCGGAGCACGGCGTCTTCCTCGCCGAGTCCTCCCAGGTGGTCCGCCGCGCGCTGGACGCCGGGCACACCCCGCGCTCCTTCCTGCTGGGGGACCGCTACCGCGGGTCCTTCGCGGACGTGCTCGCCGCCCATCCTGACGTCCCGGTCTTCACCGGACCCGACGACGTGCTCGAGGCCCTCACCGGCTTCCACCTGCACCGCGGCGCCCTGGCCGCGATGGACCGCCCCGCACCCCGGCCGCTCGCCGACGTCCTCGCGGGCGCCCGGCGCGTGCTCATCGCCGAGGACGTCGTGGACCACACGAACCTGGGTGCCGTGGTGCGCTCCGCCGTCGCCCTCGGCTGGGACGCGCTGCTGCTCACCCCGCAGGCCGCCGACCCGCTGTACCGGCGCGCCATCCGCGTCTCGATGGGCACGGTGTTCCGCCTGCCGTGGGCGCGCCTGCCCGGCCCGGTCGCCGCGTCGCTGCCCGCGCTGCGGGCGGCCGGGTTCGCGGTGGCCGCCCTCGAGGTGACGGAGCAGGCCGTGGGCCTGGACTCGCCGGAGATCGAGCCGCTGCGGACCGCCGAGCGCCTGGCCCTCGTCCTCGGCCAGGAGGGGCCGGGGGTCCGGCCCGAGACCCTCGCCCAGACCGACGCCGACGTCGTCATCCCCATGCCCGCCGGCGTCGACTCGCTGAACGTGGCCGCGGCCGCGGCGGTCGCGCTGTGGGAGCTGCGCGCGCGCTGACCGGCCCGGGTGCGGTAGAGTGGGCGGCTGGCCCGCCGTCCGGCGGACCCCCTGACCACACCTCTCGCGCCCCTGGTCCCAATCAGGCGGCTGACACGAAGGATGCACCATGAAGTCTGAGATCCACCCGGATTACCGCTACGTCATCTTCAACGACCTCGCCTCCGGTGAGAAGATCCTCACCCGCACCACCGCGAACTCCGACAAGACCGCGGAGTGGACCGATGGCAACACCTACCCGGTGATCGACGTCGAGATCTCGGCCGCCTCGCACCCGTTCTACACGGGCAAGCAGCGCATCATGGACACCGCCGGCCGCGTCGAGCGCTTCAACGCCCGCTTCAAGGGCTTCGGCGGCAAGAAGTGACCGCGGCGGCCTGAGCCGCGCGCCCACCACGACGACGGGCCCCGCGCCCCCGGAGCGATCCGGGCGGTGCGGGGCCCGTCGCGTCGCCCGTAGGCTGACGGGCATGACGACTCTCCACGGTGAATACAAGGTGATCGGCGGCAAGCTGGTCGCGGCGGACCTGACCCTCGCGGACGGCCGGATCGCGACCGCCAGCATCAACGGCGACTTCTTCCTCGAGCCGGACGAGGCGCTCGAGGACCTCAACGCGGCGGTGGCCGGGCTGTCCGCGGACGCCGAGCACCGGGTCATCCGGGAGGCCGTCGAGCGGGGGCTGCGCTCCGAGGCCGAGCTGTTCGGCGTGGACGCCTTCGCGGTCGCCTCGGCCGTGCGTCGGGCCCTCGGCAAGGCGACCACGTGGGGGGACCACGAGTGGGAGGTCATCGGGCCGGAGCCGATGCCGATCGCGCTGACCGTGGCCCTGGACGAGGTGCTCACCCGGCAGGTGGCCGAGGGACGTCGCAAGCCGACCCTGCGCCTGTGGCAGTGGAACGAGCCGACCGTGGTGATCGGCGCCTTCCAGTCGCTCGCCAACGAGGTGGACCCCGAGGGGGCGCGGCGGTACGGCATCAACGTGGTGCGGCGGATCTCCGGCGGCGGCGCGATGTTCATGGAGGCGGACAACTGCGTCACGTACTCGATGCACGTGCCGTCGTCGCTGGTCGACGGGCTGGAGACGGCGGAGACCTACCCGTTCCTGGACGAGTGGACCATGGACGCGCTCTCCCGGCTCGGCGTGCACGCGTTCTACCAGCCGCTCAACGACATCGCCACGGACCAGGGGAAGATCGGCGGCGCCGCGCAGAAGCGGGTGGGCACGGCCGGGCTGCTGCACCACGTGACGATGAGCTACGACATCGACGCGGACAAGATGCTCGAGGTGCTGCGCATCGGCCGGGAGAAGCTGCGCGGCAAGGGTGTGGCCTCGGCGAAGAAGCGGGTGGATCCGCTCCGCCGCCAGACCGGCGTCTCCCGCGCCGAGATCTGGGAGACCATGATGACCACCTTCGAGGAGCGCTACGGCGCCCGCCGCGTCGAGCTGGACGAGGCCACCCGTGAGGAGGCCGAGCAGCTGGCCCGCACCAAGTTCGCGACCCCGGAGTGGACCGCGCGGGTGCCCTGAGCCGCCTGACGGCGTCCCGGCACCGTCCGGCACGCTTCCGTCCGGGGGCGGTTTGCGGTGGTATTCGACGTGAATACCGCCCGAAACCGCCCCCGACGCGTCGAGGTGTGGCGGGGCGGCTCTGTCAGGATCGGACCATGACCCCCGACGACGACGCCCCCGTCCGCCTGATCGCCCGCTCCGACGCCCCGGGGCGCCCACGGTCGACCGTGGACGTCCACTGCGCCCTCGAGCTGGAGCTGGCCTCCGGCCGCCGCGTGCCTCTGCTCACGGACCGCGGCTGGACGAGCCGGGCGGCGGCCGCACGCCTGCCCAGGAGGAGACGCGACACTGGGACGCGCTGGCAGCGGTCGCGGCCGAGGCCGGGGTGCCGGTGGGGGCCGCAACGTTGCGCGAGCTGCCGCTGGTGGGGGAGACCTCGCCCGAGCTGGCCGCCCTCGTGGACCGGGCGCACCGCGAGGCCCGCGCCCTGAACCGGCTGCTCGGCGTCCACCCGCTGGCCCTCGGCACGGTCGCGCCGGCCGACGTGCTGGGCGCCGACGCGACCGCCGCGCTGCGGACCGGGCTGGCCGCGGGACTCGGCGTCGCGCCGACGGCGTGGGAGGACCCGGGCGTCGTGCTCGCGCCCGCCGCGGACGCCGACCCGGAGCTGCTGCACGTGGTCCTGCTCCACACGACCGCGGTGGTCGCCGGGCCACCCGCACTCGTGGCCCGCCTCGCGGACGCCGACGTCTCCGACCTGCTCGACGACGCCTCCCTCGGCGCGCACCTGCGCCGCCCGGTGGAGGACGTGTCGGCGGCCTGGCTCCACGCGGCCGACCGGCAGGCGCTGTCCCTCGACCCGGACGGCGGGGCCGCGCACGTGGCGCGCCACGCCGAACTGACGGCCGTGCTGGAGACGCGGCCCGTCGTCGTCGAGCGGGTGGGGATGCGCGACCGGGACGCCCAGCGCGCCGCCGACGCCGTGGGCCTGCGCCGGGTGGGCCGGGAACGCGTGCTCCGCGTCGCCGCGCCCTGAGCTGGAATGGTCACGACACGCCGCCTCGCCCGAGGGGAGGCGGCGTGTCGTGACCACTCTGCGCGGGAGGACTTACCGCTCAGCCCGCCGGCTGCGCCGCCTGCACGCGCAGGGACCGCCGCAGGGCGTCCGTGTGCTCCACGACCAGGCGCCGCAGGGCCCCCGGGGCGTCGGGGTGCTCGTCCAGCCAGCGCTGGGCCGCGGCCAGCGTCGGGTGCGACTCCTGCGCGTCCGCGTCGCCGGCCACCGCGTCCTGGCGGCCCGGGAACAGCCCGCCGATCGCGCGCGAGGCCAGCCCGTTGGATCGTGAGGCCCACACCGAGGTCAGGCGCGGCCAGAAGCCGGACTCGTAGGGGGCGAGGAGCTCGACCTCGCCCGCGGCGAAGCCGGCCGCCGTGGCCGAGAGCAGGTCGTTGGACAGCTCCGTGCCGGTGGCCGTGCGACCGGACATGACCGCCTCCCACGCCGCGGCCTTGACCTCGGCATCGGGGCGGGCGGCCGTGGCGAGGCGGTGCCACGTGACCGTCTGGGCGGTGCGGCCGGCCTCGAGCTCCGCGTCCAGGCGGTCCTGGTCGGCCCGGCCGGTCGCGGCGAGGGCCTGGAGCACGAGCCAGCGCAGCTCCGCGTCGATCGCCAGGCCCGGCGCCGACGTCGCCGCGTCCTCGCCGAGCAGGGCGGCCTCGAGGGCCGCGGCCATCCCGACGTCGGCCCGCGCCAGCGTCGCCCACATGCGGGCCGCGGTGCGCTGGCGGTCGGAGCCGGCCTCGAGCGTCCGGGTCTGTTCGGCCAGCACCTCGCCCAGCCGGGCGCGCAGCGCGTCCCGGTCCTCGGCGCGGGCGTACTGGCCCACGGCCGCGGCGGCCTGCGCCAGCACCTGCGCGTGCACGCCCACGGTCGCGATCCGCGCGGACAGCGTCGCCACCGCGTCGAGGAACCGGGCGACCGGCAGCTCGCCGTCGCGGGTCATCGACCACAGGGCGGCCCACACGGTGGCCTCCGCGAGCGGGTCCGCGATGGGGTGGGTCAGGGCCGCGCGCAGCGACCCCGCATCGAGCGCGACGGCGGCGTAGGTGAGGTCCTCGTCGTTGGGCAGCACGAGGCGGACGCCCCCGGGGACCTCGAGGTCCGGCAGGGGCACGGCCGCGCCCTCCGCCCCGCCCGGCACGTCGGCGGTGACCTGGGCGGTGCGGCGCAGGACGCCGTCCTGCCCGGGCGTGAAGACGCCGACCTTCAGCACGTGTGGGCGGAGGATCGACTCGCCCGTGACCGGGTCCGTGCCCTCCTGGCGCAGCGCCGGGGCGTCGCCGTCGACGTCGACCCGTAGCCGGGGCACGCCGGAGGTGTGCAGCCACGCGTCCGCCCACGCGCGCATGTCCCGCCCCGAGGCGGCCTCGAGCGCGGCCATGAAGTCGGCGAGGGAGGCGTTGCCCCACGCGTGGGCGGCGAAGTAGCGGTGCGCGGCGTCGAGGAACGCGTCCCGGCCCACGTAGGCGGCCAGCTGCTTGAGCACGGAGGCGCCCTTGGCGTAGGTGATGCCGTCGAAGTTCTGACGGGCGGCCTCGAGGTCGACGATGTCCGCGACGATCGGGTGCGTCGTCGGCATCTGGTCCTGCACGTACGCCCAGGCCTTGCGGCGGGACGCGAAGGTCACCCATGCGGTCCGGAAGTCGGTGGCCTCGTCCACGCCGAGGGCGCCCATGTAGTCCGCGAACGACTCCTTGAGCCACAGGTCGTCCCACCAGTGCATCGTCACGAGGTCGCCGAACCACATGTGCGCCATCTCGTGCAGGATCACGTTGGCCCGGCCCTCGTACTGGACCGCGGTGGCCCGCGAGGTGAACACGAAGTCCTCGGTGAAGGTCACGAGGCCCGGGTTCTCCATGGCGCCGAGGTTGTACTCGGGCACGAACGCCTGGTCGTACTTGCCCCACGGGTACGCGACGCCGAAGAGGTCGTGGAAGAACGTCAGCCCCCGCTTGGTCACGTCGAACACGGCCTCGGGGTCGAACGCGTCGGCCATCGTGCGCCGGGTGAACAGCCGCAGCGGCACGGCCTGCGCGCCGCTGGCCGGGTGACCGTCCCAGGCGTCCTCCCACTGCGCATAGGGGCCGGCGAGCAGCGTCGTGATGTAGGTGGACTGGGGGAGCGTCGGGGCGAACTCCACCCGGACGACACCGTCCCCGGCCGGCGTCCGGGACACCTCCGGCCGGTTCGAGGCCAGCACCCAGTCCTCGGGCCCGGTGAGGGAGAAGGTGAAGGCGGCCTTGAGGTCCGGCTGCTCGAAGTCCGGGAACACGCGGCGCGCGTCGGCGGGCTCGTACTGGGTGTAGAGGTAGACCTCGCCGTCGGCGGGGTCCGTGAAGCGGTGCAGGCCCTCGCCCGACCGGGAGTACACGGACCGGCCGACCAGCTCCACCACGTTCTGCGCCGCCAGGTCGGGCAGCAGAACCCGGGCCTGGCCCACGACCTCGGTCAGGTCCAGCGTCGTGCCGTTGAGGGTCACCGACTCCACACCCCCGTGGATCCAGTCCAGGTGGGTCTGCACGCCCGGCTCGGCGCACGCGAAGCGGATCACGGTGCGGACCGGATAGGTGTCGGTCGCGGCGTCCCGGGCGTCGGAGAGGTCCACGTCCACGGCGTAGTCCTGCACCGTGAGCAGGCGGGAGCGTTCCGCGGCCTCCGCGCGGGTGACGTTGGTGGCGTCGAGGTCGGGGGTGGTGTCGGTCAAGGCGAGCCTCCGGTCGGGGATCCAGCGGGGACGGCGACGCGCGGACACACCGGGGCGTGCCCGCGCGTCGGCGGTGGTCCGGGACCGGCGGCCCGTGGCCGCGTCAGTGCGGCTTCGGGACGGGCTGGCCCTTGGAGAGCACCGTCAGGCCGGATTCTGTCACGGTGTAGCCGTTCGCCTCGTCCTCCGCCCGGTCGAAGCCGATGCGCGCGCCCGGGGGCACGACCACGTTCTTGTCCAGGATCGCGTTGCGCACGTGGGCCCCCTCGCCGATCACCACGGAGTCCAGCAGCACCGACTGCTCCACCCACGCCTCGTTCTGCACGCGCACGTCCGTGGAGAGCACGGACTGGGCCACGGTGCCGCCGGAGATGACCACGCCCTGGGAGAGGATCGAGTCGTTCGCCGAGCCGGGGCGGCGGGTGGACGAGCGCACGAGCTTGGCGGGCGGGGAGACGGACTGGCGGGTGTAGAGCGGCCACTCGCGGTTGTAGAGGTTGAACTCCGGCCACGGCTGCACCAGGTCCATGTGCGCGTCGTAGTAGGAGTCCAGGGTGCCGACGTCCCGCCAGTAGTGCTTGCCGGCCGTGCCGCCGGGCACCTCGTTGGAGGTGAAGTCGTACACCCCGGCCTCGCCGCGCTCCACGAACAGCGGGATGATGTCCCCGCCCATGTCGTTGTTCGACTCGGGGTTCTCCTCGTCCTGGTTCAGCGCCGCCACGAGGGCGTCCGTGTCGAACACGTAGTTGCCCATCGAGGCCAGGAACTGCGTGGGGTCGTCCGGCAGGCCGGGGGTCGTCTCCGGCTTCTCCACGAACGCCGAGATCCGCGTCCTGTCCTGCGGGTCCGTCTCGATCACCCCGAACGAGGAGGCCAGCTCGAGGGGCTGGCGCACCGCGGCCACGGTCGCCTTGGCGCCCGAGGCGATGTGCTGGTCCACCATCTGCTGGAAGTCCATGTGGTAGACGTGGTCCGCGCCGATGACGACGACGATGTCCGGCCGTGCGTCGTGGATCAGGTTCATGGACTGGTAGATGGCGTTCGCGCTGCCCGTGAACCAGTCCTTGCCCCGGCGCTGCTGCGCCGGCACGGAGGCCACGTAGTTGTTCAGCAGCGTGGACATCCGCCACGTCTCGGAGATGTGGCGGTCCAGCGAGTGCGACTTGTACTGCGTCAGCACGACGATCTCGCGGTACCGGCTGTTGACCAGGTTGGAGAGCGCGAAGTCGATGAGGCGGTACGTGCCGCCGAACGGGACGGCCGGCTTGGCACGGTCGGCCGTCAGCGGCATCAGACGCTTGCCCTCACCGCCCGCCAGCACGACCGAGAGGACCTTCTTCTGCACCATCTGTGTCACTCCTCGTGAGCCGGGTCGTCGCGACCCGCACGCGTGCTCTGGGCGTGCGGGGCATCCGTGCCGCCAGACTATCGACCCCCGCCGGGCTGAACTAGGTTGGGGGCGTGCGCATCGACATCGTGAGCAAAGAGTTCCCCCCGTCCATCTACGGCGGTGCCGGCGTCCACGTCGCCGAGCTGACCCGCGTCCTCGCCTCCCGCGTCGACGTCCGCGTCCATGCCTTCGGCGCGCCGCGCGACCCGGACTACCACGGGGCCCGCGTCCTGACGTACCCGAACCCGCCCGGGTTCGACGCCGCCAACGGGGCCGTGCAGACCCTGGCCACCGACCTCACGATCCTCGGGGACCTCGAGGGCGCCGACGTCATCCACTCCCACACCTGGTACGCCAACATGGCCGGCCATCTCGGCAAGCTCCTGCACCAGGTTCCCCACGTCCTCTCCGCGCACTCCCTCGAGCCGCTGCGCCCCTGGAAGGCGGAGCAGCTCGGCGGCGGCTACGCCCTGTCCAGCTGGGCCGAGCGCACGGCCTACCTCGGGGCGGACGCGGTCATCGCGGTCTCGGACGGCATGCGTCGGGACATCCTGGCCTGCTACCCGGACGTGGACCCGGCGAAGGTGCACACGGTCCACAACGGCATCGACACGCAGGTCTGGACCCCGCAGACCGGCACCGCCGCACTGGAGAAGTACGGAATCGACCCGGACAAGCCCTCCGTCGCGTTCGTCGGCCGCATCACGCGCCAAAAGGGCGTGCCCCACCTGCTCCGTGCGGCCCTGCGGCTGCCGGAGGATGTCCAGCTCGTGCTGTGCGTGGGCGCCCCGGACACCGCGGAGCTGGCGCACGAGGTGAACGGGTTGATCTCCGAGCTGCGGCGCACCCGCCAGGGCGTCGTCGTGATCGAGGGGATGATCCCGCGCCACGAGGTGATGGAGATCCTCACGGCCGCCACCGTGTTCGCCTGCCCCTCGGTCTACGAGCCGCTGGGCATCGTCAACCTCGAGGCGATGGCGTGCGGCACCGCCGTCGTCGCCTCCGCCGTGGGCGGCATCCCGGAGGTCGTGCAGGACGGCGAGACCGGCCTGCTCGTCCCCTTCGAGCAGGTCGACGACGGCACGGGGGCGCCCGTGGACGAGGAGGGGTTCGCCGCCGACTTCGCGGCCGCGCTCACCCGCGTCGTGGAGGACCCGGAGCGCGCCCGCGCGATGGGTGAGGCCGGCCGGGCACGCGCGATCGAGCACTTCTCGTGGGAGACCATCGCGGAGCGCACGATCGAGGTCTACGAGGCCGTGCTGCGCTGAGCCCGCCCGATCACACACACGGGCCCCCGCCACCGCGAGGTGACGGGGGCCCGGTGCGTCCGGGGACGGCCGCGGTCAGCCGCGGCGACCCCGCGCCGCCTTCTCGCGGGCGCGCACGGCCTTCTCGTCCTCCGGCTCCTCGCCGGCGGCCCGGCGGGCCGTGAACCAGGCGTGGGCCTCCTCCTGGCGCTGGGTCTCAGCGTCCGTGGCCACCGCCATGCGCAGGTGCTCGGGCTCGAGGCCGAACGCCTCGACGAGCTCGAGGGCGAAGGGGCGCAGCCGCTCGGCGAGCCGGTTGACGTAGCCGCGCAGGGCCCGGGCGCGCTGGCTCGAGACGCGGCCGTGGGCCACGAACCAGCCGAGGTCGTCCTCGATGACGCGCAGCGCGAAGAGGTCGCGCAGCCACGTCAGGACAGTCTTCGTGGTCTCATCCGTGATGCCCTCCAGGGCGCGGGTGAAGGCCTCCCACTGCAGCAGCTCGCCGTGGTTGCGGGCGGCCTCGATGAGCTCGTGCTGGCGCGTGTTGAACGCCTCCGCCTGGGCCGCCTGGCCCTTGCCCCGGGCCCCCGAGAGGGTGCCGGCGACGTCGGCGGTCTTGGCGCGGACGCGCTCGGTGAGCAGCTCATGCTGCACGGCGGGGTCCTTGAACCAGTTCGCGGAGCGGCGCTCGGACCCGCCGTCGGCCACGGACTGGACGACCTTGTGCAGGCCCGCACGGTGGAGGGCGTCCGAGGCCTGATGGACCACGTAGCGGGAGAGGGCGCCCACATTGAGACGTCCGAACTCCTTCGAGTAGTCGGTCAGCAGACGCTTGCCCACCAGCTGCAGGAGCACCGTGTTGTCGCCCTCGAACGTGACGTACACGTCCAGGTCGGCGCGCATCTGGGCCACCCGGTTCTCGGCGAGGAACCCGGCGCCGCCGCACGCCTCGCGGGCCTCCTGCAGGGTGTCCAGGGCGTGCCACGTGGTCAGGGGCTTCACGGCCGCGGCGAGCGTCTCGAGCTCCTGCCGGTCCACGTCCGTGTCGGAGCGGCCGGAGAAGACGTCGTCGAACTTCTCGACGAGCTCGTTGGAGGCGAAGGCGTCCGCGTAGGCGCGGGCCAGGCGGTCGATCAGGCGGCGCTGGTGGTTCTGGTAGTCCAGCAGCACCTCCTCCCGCTGCGGGTCGGAGGCGTTGAACTGGCGGCGCTGCTCCGCGTAGGCCAGCGCACCGTGCAGGCCGAGGAAGGAGGCCGTGGTGGCGGCGAGGGACAGGGAGACGCGGCCCTGGACGAGCGTGCCGAGCATCGTGAAGAAACGACGCCCGGGGGAGGCGATGGGCGAGGAGTAGGTCCCGTCCTCGGCCACGTCGCCGTAGCGGTTGAGGAGGTTGGTGCGCGGGATGCGGACCTGGGTGAAGTGCAGACGGCCGTTGTCGATGCCGTTCAGTCCGCCCTTGAGGCCGTCGTCCTCGCCGCCCACGCCGGGCAGGAAGGCACCCTCCTCGTCCCGGATGGGGACGTAGAAGCAGTGCACGCCGTGGTTGACGCCCCGGGTGATCAGCTGCGCGAAGACCGTGGCCGCCCTGCCGTGCAGCGCGGCGTTGCCGAGGTAGTCCTTCCAGGCGCCCTTGAACGGGGTGTGGATGACGAACTCCTGGGTCGCCTCGTCGTACGTGGCGGTCGTCGCGATCGAGGCGACGTCCGAGCCGTGCCCGATCTCGGTCATGGCGAAGGCGCCCGGGACGCTCAGGTCCATCGCGCCCGGCAGCCACCGGCGGTGGTGCTCCGCGGTGCCCAGGTGCAGGATCGCCGAGCTGAACAGGCCCCACTGCACACCGGCCTTGATCTGCAGGGAGGGGTCGGCGAGCACGAGGTCACCGAAGGCGGAGAGGTTGCCGCCGTGGTTGTCCTCGCCGCCGAACTCGCGCGGGAAGGCGCGGTGGACCGCGTTGCGCTCCACGAGGACGCCCAGCTGCCGCAGGACGCGGGCGCGGTGCTCGTCCATACCGAGCATCGGGTCGCGCCACAGGGCGGGGTCCTTGGCGAGTTCGCGGGATTCGCGGCGCTCCGCCGCCCAGCGGCCGAGGAGGGCCTCCTCGAGGGCCGCGGCGTCGAGGGAGCCGGGCGTCGGACGCTCGGGCGCGATCTCGGCGACGTCGGAGGGGACCTCGGTGCTGGGCGTCGGGGACTGGGGGGCGAGCTTCTCGTGGACGGTCATGACGATGCTCCTGTTCGTGAGTGGGGGCGGGCGCGGTCGGCGTCCGCCGCCGCGGGGTCGAGGGAGGCGCCGGGCGCGGCGCCGAGGAGGCCGACGAGCAGCCAGTCGGCGATGGCGCGGGCCATCGCCTCGACCGGGATGCGCCCGGCGGCCGGGGTCCGCAGCCAGGTCTCGGCGGCGGCCCGGACGAGGCCGACGGCGGCGCGCGGCCACAGGGCGAGCGGGTCCGCCGGCGCCGGGGCGTGGCCCCGCGCGGCCATCCCGCGCGCCAGGCCCGACTCGAGCACGGCGTAGACGCGCTCGAGGAACGGGCCCAGCACAGGGGCCTCGGCCGCGGCGGGGGGCGGGGCGACGGCGAACGCGTACACCTCGGGCGACGTCGCCGCGACCGTGAGGTACACCTCGACCATGCGACGCAGCGCCTCGGGCTCGGAGACCGGTTCGTCCGCGACCTCGAGCAGGCGGCGCTCCATGTGGGCGGTGACCCGCTCGGACACCGCCAGGCGCAGGCCCTCGCGGTCGCCGAAATAGCGGTAGTAGACGGTCTTGGAGGTGCCCGCGTGGGACGCGATCTCCTCCATCGAGGCGTGGGCGCCCAGGGCGTGCACGGCCGACCGGGCGGCCCGGACCAGTTCCAGACGGCGCTCGGCGCGGTGCCGGTCCCAGCGGACGCTGCGACCGTCCCGGGCGGTGGACGTAACGGGGTTCACGAAACCGAGCGTATCAGGTACTGTGGGTCACAGTCACCCACCCCGCCGATGTCCGTATCGTCCGGGGTGGAAACGCCCCCGCCGCGTCGGCGGTGGGCCCGCCGTCGAGAGGACCGTCATGACCCACCACGAGACCCCCGCGTCCGAGACCGCCTCCCGCCCCGCCGTCGCCGGTGGAGCGCTGCGCCCCGCCGTCATCCTGGGCGGCAACCGCATCCCCTTCGCCCGTGCCAACACCGCCTACGCCGAGGCCGGGAACCAGGAGATGCTCACGGCCACGCTCGACGGCCTCGTCGCGCGGTTCGGGCTCCAGGGCGAGCGCATCGGCCAGGTCACCGCCGGCGCCGTCCTCAAGCACCCGCGCAACTTCAACCTCACCCGCGAGGCCGTCCTGGGCTCCGCGCTCTCCGCCGCCACCCCGGCCGCCGACGTCCAGGTGGCCTGCGCCACCGGCATGGAGGCCCTGGGCACCCTCGCCAACAAGATCCGGCTCGGCCAGCTCGACTCCGCCATCGGCGGCGGCGTGGACTCGATCTCGGACGCGCCCGTCTCGCTCTCGGACGGCGCGCGCCGCGTGCTGCTGCAGCTCACCACCGCCAAGACCACGAAGGACCGCCTGCGCGCCCTCGCCCAGCTGCGCCCCGGGCAGCTCGTGCCCGAGCCGGCCGGCGCGGGCGAGCCGCGCACCGGCATGTCCATGGGCGAGCACCAGGCCCTGACCACCCACAAGTGGGGCATCACCCGTCAGGCCCAGGACGAGCTCGCCGCGGCCTCCCACCGGAACCTCGGCGCCGCCTACGCCGCCGGGTACATGGACGATCTGGTGACCCCGTTCCACGGCCTGGCCCGCGACAACAACCTCCGCCCCGACTCCACGCCGGAGAAGCTGGCCGGCCTGAAGCCCGCGTTCGGCCGCCAGCTGGGGGACGAGGCGACCATGACGGCCGGCAACTCCACCCCGCTCACCGACGGCGCCTCCGCGGTGCTGCTCTCCTCCGAGGAGTGGGCCGCCGAGCGCGGACTGCCCGTGCTCGCCGAGTTCGTGGACATGGAGAACGCCGCCGTGGACTTCGTCGACGGACACGAGGGCCTGCTCATGGCCCCCGCCTACGCCGTCCCGCGCCTGCTGGCCCGGCACGGGCTCACCCTCGACGACCTCGACTTCGTGGAGATCCACGAGGCGTTCGCCGGCACCGTCCTGTCCACGCTCGCCGCCTGGGAGGACGAGGAGTACTGCCGCGAGCGCCTCGGGCTGCCGGGTGCGCTGGGCTCGGTGGACCGCGCCCGGCTCAACGTGCACGGCTCCTCGTTGGCGGCCGGTCACCCCTTCGCCGCCACCGGCGGCCGCATCGTCGCCCTGCTGGCCAAGATGCTGCATGAGAAGGGGGAGGGCTCCCTCGGCCTCATCTCCGTCTGTGCCGCCGGCGGCCAGGGCATCGTCGCCCTGCTCCGCGGCCGCTGAGCCCCGACCGACCCGACCCGAGAGGACCGACCATGACCGACCGTTACGGCACCTTCGTCGCCTCGCCCCTGGGCCGCCGCCTCACCGGCGCCCTGGGCCTGCCTCAGCCCGTCGAGCTGCGCCGGCACACCCCCGGCGACCCCGTGCTGCCCGGCTCCGTGCTCGTCCTGGGCGCGACCCCCGCAGCCGCGGACGCCCGCACCCTCTTGGCCTCGTGGGGCCTCGAGGTCGCCGACGCCCCCCGGGAGGGCGCCCGCCACGCGGCGATCGTCGCGTGCTTCGACGGGGTCGCCACGCCCGCGGACCTCGGCGCGGTGGCGCTGGAGATCGGCGGCGCGCTGCGCTCGCTGGGCTCCTCCTCGCGCGTGGTGACGGTGTTCGAGGACCCCGAGGCCGCCACGGACCCGACCCTGCGCGCCGCCCGCCAGGGCGTGACGGGCCTGACCCGCTCCATCGCGCACGAGATGCGCCGCGGCGGCACGGCCAACGGCCTGGTCCTGGGCGAGGGCGTGCCGCTCACCGCCCCCGGTGCGGCCGGTGCGCTGGCGTTCCTGCTCTCCGGCCGCGCGGCGTACGTCTCCGGCCAGTTCGTGCCCGTCGCCACCGCCGACGGCGCTGTCCCCGCCGACGCGGCGCGCCCGCTGGCCGGCAAGGTCGCCGTGGTCACCGGTGCCGCCCGCGGCATCGGCGCCGCCATCGTGCGGACGCTCGCCCGCGACGGGGCCGTGGTCGTCGGCGTGGACGTCCCGGCGGCGGGCGAGGCGCTGGCCGAGGTCGTGAACGAGGTCGGCGGCACGGCGCTCGCCCTGGACATCACGGCGCCGGACGCGGGCGCTCGCATCCTCGAGCACTGCCGCACCCGGCACGGCCGGATGGACGTGGTGGTGCACAACGCCGGGATCACCCGGGACCGGATGCTGGCCAACATGGACGCCGCGCGCTGGGACTCCGTCCTCGCCGTGAACACCACGGCCCAGCTGGCCATGAACGAGGCGTTCCTCGCCGAGGACGCCCGGGACGTGGCGGGTCAGGGGCTGCGCATCGTGGGCCTGGCCTCCATCTCCGGCATCGCGGGCAACCGCGGCCAGACGAACTACGCGGCCTCGAAGGCCGGGGTCATCGGCCTGACGGCGGCGTCCGCCCCGGTCCTCGCGGCCCGCGGGGGCACGATCAACGCGGTGGCCCCGGGCTTCATCGAGACCGAGATGACCGCGAAGATCCCGCTCGCCACGCGCGAGGTGGGCCGGCGGCTCAACGCGCTGCAGCAGGGCGGCCTGCCGCAGGACGTGGCCGAGACGGTGGCCTGGCTCGCCTCGGACGCCGCCGGAGGCACCAACGGGGCCACGCTGCGGGTCTGCGGCCAGTCGAAGCTGGGGGCGTGAGGATGCAGACCACGCAGCTGTCCGCCCCGCCCTCCCTCGGCCGGCTCTACCTCCGCGCCGCGGGGCGGGCCGCCACGGACGCCGTCGTCCGTCGGCGCCGTCCCCGCGAGCTCCCGGACCGTCAGGTGGTCGTGACCGGCCACCGCATCCCGGCCGTGACCGCGTGGCGCGGGGCCGTCGGGTCCGCGGATCCGGCGGACCTGCCCTCGGTCCTGGTGCACGCCCAGGTGTTCGGCGCGGCGATGGAGCTGATGGCCGACCCCGAGTTCCCGCTGCCCCTGCCCGGGCTGGTGCACCTGAGCAACACCGTCCTGCACCACCGGCCCGTCCCGGCGGAGACCGCCCTGCGCGTCACCGCGCGTGCGGTGGGTCTCGTCCCGCACCACGCGGGTACCGCCGTGGACGTCGTCGTGACCGTCGAGGGGCCCGGCGACGACGGCGGGGAGGCACTGCTGTGGGAGGGCGTCTCCCGGTACCTCGCCAAGGGCGTCCACCTCTCCGGCCTGCGTCCCGAGCGGCCCGCCCGCCCGGACTTCGTGCCCCCGACGCCGACCGCCCAGTGGCGCTTCGGGACGGGGGCCGGACGCCGGTACGCGGGCGTCTCCGGGGACTGGAACCCGATCCACCTGACGGGCGTCTCGGCTCGACTGTTCGGCATGAAGGGCGCGATCGCCCACGGGATGTTCCTGGCCGCCCGGATGCTCGAGGGCCGTGAGCCGGCCGGCGCCGGGTTCCGCTGGCACATCGACTTCGAGGCGCCCGTCGTGCTGCCGACCACCGTGGCCGTCCGCTACGAGCCCGGGCCCGACGGCGGCACGCGCGTGTGGGGCTGGGATGCGCGGCGCCGGCGCCCGCACTTCTCCGGGGAGATCACTCCGCTCGAGCCCTGACGGCCGGGCCGACGCGTCGGCCCGCCGGGACCACCCGTCCCGGCGGGCCGGTGAGCGCGGCGGCTCAGGCGTCCGGCCCGGGCGACCGCCGCGGCACGGCGGCGACGGCCTCGAGCAGCCCGTCCGCGTAGGCCTCCCACGAGTGACCGGCGGCGTGACGCACGGCGCCGGGCCCCAACGCGGCCCAGGCGTCACGATCCGCCAGGATCTCGGCCAGGGCATCGGCCCACGCCTCAGGGGTGCCCGCCGTCACGTGGCGGCCGGACACGCCGTCGAGGACCGCGTAGACCAGTCCGCCGACCCGGTGCGCCAGCACGGGCGTGCCGCAGGCCTGTGCCTCGAGGGCGACCAGGCCGTAGGTCTCCGACGCGCTCGGCATCGCCACCACGTCCGCCGCCCGGAACTGGGCGGCCAGGGCGGGCGCGGGCACCGGCCCGGAGAACGTCACCAGGTCGGCGACCCCCTCCTCCGCGGCCAGGCTCGCCAGGTCCAGCTCGTCGCCCCCCGAGGCGGCCCCGTTCACGTGCAGGCGCACACCCGGGTCGGCGCCCGTGCCACCGGCCCGCTCGCGCAGCACACCGAGGGCGGCCACGAGCAGGTGCGGGCCCTTGTGCCGCTGCACGCGGCCGGCGAACAGAACCCGCAGGGCTCCGTTGTCGTCCGGGGCGCCCGGCCACTGCGCGGCGCCCTCCGGCGTGAACGTCTCGAGGTCGGCCCCGGGGGGCAGCACCCGGGTGCGGGCGCGGGGCACGTCCAGCAGCTCGCGCAGGTCGGCGACCTCGGCGGCGGAGTTGACCACGAGCAGGTCGGCCCGCTCGGCGACCTCGCGCTCGGCCTCGATCCGCGCGGCCGGCTCGCGCAGCTCGGGGTCCTCGAGCATCTTCGCCGCCGCCGTGGTGTGCATGGTCTGCAGGTACGGGGCGTGCGCCGCCCGCGCCAGCGCCGCGGCGGTGGACCCGGAGAGCCAGTAGTGGCCGTGCACGAACGCGACGGGCGGGGCGTCCGCGCCACCGAGGACGGGACCGCCCGGCACGGCGTCCGAGGCGAGCCAGTCCAGGGCCGCGCGGGTGAACTCGGCGCCCAGTCCCGCCAGCTCCTCCTTGGGCACGGGAGCGGACGGCCCGGCGGCGAGGTCCACGACCGTGACCGGCGGGGCCTGCCCGCCGGCGTCCAGCATCCGGACCCGTGCGCCATCCGCTCCCACCGGCTCCTCCGCCCGGGTCAGCAGGATCATCCGCACGCCCCGGCGGGCCAGGGCCACGGCGGCCTGCCGCACGTAGACGTTCATGCCGCCGGCGTCGCCGCGGCCGGGCTGGGCCAGGGGGGAGGTGTGCAGGCTGACCCCGATCCCCACCGGCACGGACGCCCGCAGTTCGGCGTCCACGGCGTCGAACAGCCGGGCCGCCGACGCCGAGTCCGCCAGGTCCTCGACGGAGACCATCCGTCCGGCGCCGTCGCCGAGCGGCACAGTCCAGTTCGGGTACTGGTCCTGGAGGGTGCCGGGCTGGTTCTGGATGCGCCGCTCGCCCACGGCGTCCACGAGCGCCACGCTGTGCAGGGCCGAGGGCGCCTGCGCGAGCAGGCGGTGCAGGGCCACGATCTGGCGTTCGCGCACCTCGGGGCCGGCGTCGGGGACGTCCACGTCCGCCTCGGCGAGCAGCCCGCGCCGGGCCGCGGCGGCGAGGAACGCGCGCACCTCCTCCGCCGACCGGCGGCGTTCCTGGGCGACGTCCACGGTGTAGAGGCCCAGCCGTTCGCGCAGGTCCACCTGGACGCCCTCGAGGTAACCGGCCGTGGGCGGCAGGTCGTGCGTGTTCACCGCCGCCATGGCCAGCCGCCGGTAGCGCTCCGGCGGGGTGGGCTCGCCGTCCTCCTGTTCGAACCACAGGATCGACGTGCCGAGCACGCCGGCCTCGGCCAGGCGGCGCTGCACCCACGGCTCGAACGTGCCGAGGTCCTCGCCCACCACGACGACGCCGGCCCGCTCGGCCTCGAGCGTGAGCACGGCGAGCATCGCCTCGTGGTCGTATTCGACGTACGCGCCCTGGGTGGCACCGGCGCCCTCCGGGATCCACCACAGGCGGAACAGCCCCAGGACGTGGTCCATCCGGATGCCGCCCGCGCCGCGCAGCACGGTGCGCAGCATGTCCCGGAACGCGGCGTAGCCGGTCTCGGCCAGGCGGCGCGGATGCCAGGGGTGCTGCGACCAGTCCTGGCCCAGCTGGTTGAACAGCTCGGGCGGCGCGCCGACGGACATGGTCGGCACCAGCACGTCCCCGAGCATCCACGCGTCCGCGGTCTCGCGGGTCGCCCCGACTGCCAGGTCCACCATGACGCCCATGCGCATGCCGGCCGCCCGGGCCCGCTCCTGCACGCCGGCGAGCTGCTCGGCGGCGATCCACTGCACCCAGCGGTGCAGGTCGACGTCGGTCGCGCGTTCGACGCGGACCCGCTCCGCCTCGACCCCGCCCGGCGCCCAGGCCGGGTCGGCGAGATCGGGTCCGGTGCCGTCGCCGTCCAGCCGCAGGACGGACCAGAGGGCGAAGTCGTCCAGGCCCGGGCCGGCCTCGGCGCGGAACCGTGCGTAGGCGGCCTCGCGCTCGGGGGAGCGGGGCACCTCGTGCACGCGGCGCAGCGCGGGCCACAGGACGGCGGCGACGGCGGCCCGATCGATCCGGCCGGTGCGCTCCAGCTCCGCCTGGACGCGGGCGCCGGCCGACCGCAGCTCCGCCTGCTCCGCGGCGGGCAGGTCGGCGAACTCGGGGATCGAGGGCACGTGCACGACCAGCGCCGAGAGGAACCGACGGGAGACGGGGGAGTAGGGGGAGTCCGCCGGATGGGGGCCGGGCTCGATCGCGTGCAGGGGGTGCAGCAGCAGGAAGTCGGCACCGTGCCGGGCGACGATCTCGGCCAGGGACGCCATGTCCGCCGCGTCGCCGATGCCCCACGAGTCCGCCGAGGTCACCGAGTAGCCCTGCGCGGCCGCGCCCCAGCCGCGGCGCTCGAGGAAGGGACGCGCCGTGCTCAGCCGGGTCGGGGCGCAGACCAGGACCGCGGAGGCGGTGGAGCCGGAGCCGCTGGTCACCTCCAGCCGGTGCCAGCCCGGGGCGAGGTCGGCGGGGATCTGCACGTGGACGCGCTCGCGTTCGACGCCGTCCACGAGGCGGACCTCGGACACCGGCTCGCTCACGCTCACCTCGAGGGTCCGCCCGTCCTCCGTGCGCACGCGGGCCACGACCGGCTCGCCCGCGGCCACGTGGCACGGCACGGACAGGCGGTGGCCGGACCGGGCGGCCACGGTGGGCGGGAGCACGTCCCGCCAGGGGGCCGTCTCCGCCTCCTCCAGCGCCTCGGCCAGAGCGGCGACCCCGTCCGGACGGACCGACACCCCGAGGGCGGCGAGCACCTTCACGAGGGCCTCGTCCGGCACGGTCTGGGCCGAGCCGTCCTGCCCGACGTACTCGGGCTGCACCCCGTGGGCTCGCGCGAGCCGGTGCAGCAGTGCGGGGGCTTCCAGGGCCATCAGGTCCTCCATGCCGTCGTGCGGTTCCACCGACGGCGCCTGCCGTCGCACAGACACCACTCTAGAGGGGACGCCGGTCCGGGGAACACGCAGGGCCCCGGTCGTGACGACCGGGGCCCTGCTGCTCGACGAGCGGTGCGCGAGGGGGGACTTGAACCCCCACGTCCTTGCGGACACAGCGACCTCAACGCTGCGCGTCTACCAATTCCGCCACTCGCGCTCATCGGTGGAGCCCTGGGAGAGGCTCCGTCGCCCACCGCGTTCCGGTCCTGTCCGGTCCGTCCCGCTCCGGGCAACTCGAGAAAGATAGCACGGGTTCGGGCTAGGCTCAAAACCATGGTCGAGAACATCGAGAACCCCGCCCGCTCGCGCCCCGAGGACCGCGTCGTGGAGATCTGCCGCGACCTCATCCGGATCGACACCACCAACCGCGGGGGCAACGTCTCCGTCGGTGAGCCTGAGGCCGCGGAGTACTGCGCCCGGCTCATGACCGAGGCGGGGATGACCCCCCGCTTCTTCGAGTCGGCGCCGGGCCGGGTCTCCGTCGTCGGGCACCTGCCGGGCTGGGATCCGGAGGCGCCGGGGCTCGTCATCCACGGGCACACGGACGTGGTCCCCGCCGAGGCGGACGAGTGGAGCGTGGACCCGTTCGGCGCCGAGCTCAAGGACGGCATGATCTGGGGGCGCGGCGCCGTGGACATGAAGGGCATGGACGCCATGGTGCTCGCGGTGCTGCTGCACCTGGCCCGCACGGGCCGCCGGCCGCGGCGACCCCTGACGGTTGCGTTCTTCGCCGACGAGGAGGCCGGCGGCGTCTACGGCGCACGCTGGGTCGTGGACCATCACCCCGAGGTGTTCGACGGGTGCACCGAGGCGATCTCCGAGGTGGGGGGCTTCTCCACCGAGGTGCACGGCTCGCGCGCCTACCTCGTGCAGACCGCGGAGAAGGGGCTCGCCTGGCTCAACCTCACCGCGGAGGGCGCCCCCGGGCACGGCTCGGCCCCGCACCCGGACAACGCGGTCACCCGGCTGGCCGGCGCCATGACCCGCATCGGCGGGCACGAGTGGCCGCTCGTGTACACCAAGACCACGCGCGCGCTGCTCGAACAGGTGGCCGAGATCATGGGCGTGGACTTCGACGAGACGGACCCGACGCCGCAGCTCGACGCGCTCGGGCAGGCCCGTTCCTGGGTGGCCGGCACCCTGCGCACCTCGTCCAACCCGACGGGGCTGACCGCCGGCTACAAGCACAACGTCATCCCG
This sequence comes from Micrococcus sp. GbtcB5, assembly GCF_019091605.1. Lineage (NCBI taxonomy): Bacteria > Bacillati > Actinomycetota > Actinomycetes > Micrococcales > Micrococcaceae > Micrococcus > Micrococcus sp. GbtcB5. Next base: position 29,300 of record NZ_JAGXJK010000002.1, on the reverse strand, counting down.
TCCTCGGCCACCGGCACCGTGGACGTGCGCCTGATCCCCGGGGAGGAGGAGTCCGCCCTCGCCACGATCGCCGAGCTCGCCGGTCCCGACGTGACCATCGCACCCGAGCACCGGGACGTCACCCTGGAGACCCCCTTCTCCGGGGACCTGGTGGAGCTGATGATCGCCTCGCTGCAGGCGGAGGACCCCGAGGCCCAGGTGCTGCCGTTCATGCTCGGCGGGGGCACGGACAACAAGTCCCTCTCCCGGCTGGGCATCACCGGCTACGGCTTCGCGCCCATGCGCCTGCCCGCCGACCTGGCCTTCACGTCCCTGTTCCACGGCATCGACGAGCGGGTGCCCGTGGACGCGCTCGAGTTCGGCTGCCGGGTGCTCGAGCGGATGCTGGAGCCGCGCTGATCCGGGCCGCGGGCGGCGACGACGGCCGGGGCGGCGTCGTCGCGCCCGCGCCTCAGAGGGTCTGCAGGGTCGAGGCCACGCGCATCACGCGGCGGCGCATCCAGTAGCGGCGCGCCCCGTCACGGTAGTGCACGGAGCGCTGCAGCTCCCATTGGCCGTACTCCGCGTGCTCCACGAGGCGCCGCCGGGCGTCGGCGAGGGACTCGTGGGCGGCGACCGTCATCACCAGGTACTCCCACTTCTGTCCGCGGGAGATCGCGTCGAGGGTCGAGGACATCAGCTGTTCACGCACCCGCCCATCCTGGCAGACGGCGTCGGGTCCGGCGGCCGGTCCCGCACGGCCCACCCCTGGCCGCGTCACCGGCCACCGGGTTACCGTTCACCCATGAGCTCTGACGCCCGCATGGCCCTCGAGGCCCTCACCACCGCCCTGAACGAACACCTCGTGGCCGCGCAGAACAAGCGGGGCGAGGACGACCCCGCCGTCGAAGCCGCCTTCTTCGCCGTGGCCGACGCCTTCGAGGCCTACGAGGACGCCCTGTACGCGGACACCGAGGAGGTCACCCCGCTCGACCTCTTCGACGACGAGGACGACGACGACTGACCGTCCTGCTCGTGACGGATCGCACGGCCCCGGGTTCCCACCCGGGGCCGTGGCGTACAGTGACCCTCCGTGACGTGGATCGAAGCCATCATCCTGGGCCTGGTGCAGGGCCTCACGGAGTTCCTGCCCATTTCCTCCTCCGCCCACATCCGCATCGTGGGCGAGTTCCTGCCCTCCGCGACCGACCCGGGGGCGGCCTTCACGGCCATCACGCAGCTCGGCACGGAGCTGGCGGTCCTCATCTACTTCTGGCGCGACATCACCCGCATCATCGGCCGGTGGTGCGCCGCGGTCACGGGGCGGATCCCGCACTCGGACCCCGATGCGCGCATGGGCTGGCTGATCATCGTGGGCTCGATCCCGATCGCGGTCCTGGGCCTGCTGCTGGAGGACTGGATCGACACGGAGTTCCGGTCGCTGTGGATCACGGCGACCATGCTCATCGTGTTCGGCGTCCTGCTCGCCCTGGCGGACCGGCTCGGCCGTCAGACCAAGCCGCTCGAGAAGCTCACCGTGCGGGACGGCGTCCTCTACGGCCTGGCCCAGGCCCTCGCGCTGATCCCGGGCGTCTCGCGCTCCGGCGGCACCATCGCGGCCGGCCTGGCCATGGGCTACACCCGGCCCGCCGCCACCCGCTACGCGTTCCTGCTGGCGGTGCCCGCCGTGTTCGCCTCCGGCCTGTACAAGCTGTACACCTCGCTCACCGATCCCGGCACGCAGGGCCCGTACGGCATGGGGGAGACGCTGGTCGCGACCGCGATCGCCTTCGTGGTGGCCTACGCGGTCATCGCCTGGCTCATGCGCTTCATCAGCACCAACTCGTACCTGCCGTTCGTCTGGTACCGCATCCTCCTGGGCGGCGTCCTGTTCGCCCTGCTGGGCGCGGGCGTCATCAGCGCCTGAGCCCGCTCCCGCCGCCGGGCATGGCGGCCCGGCACCGCCGAACCACCCCGATCTGAGGAGTCCCGTGAAGTCCTGGAGCACCCCCGCCCCGCCCGCCGTGCCGAGCCGCCCCGACCGGCTGCGGCTGCACGACACCGCCACGGGACGGACTCGGCATCCGGGCAACGACGCGCAGCGCGCCTCGCTGTACGTCTGCGGGATCACCCCGTACGACGCGACGCATCTCGGCCACGCGAGCACCTATGTGGCCTTCGACCTGCTGCACCGCTACTGGCGCGCGGCCGGTCTCGAGGTCGCCTACGTCCAGAACGTGACCGACGTGGACGACCCCCTGCTCGAGCGGGCCGAGGCGACCGGCGTCGACTGGCGCGCGCTCGCCGAGGAGCAGACCGACCTGTTCCGTGCGGACATGGCCGCCCTCGAGGTGCTCGCCCCGGACCACTACGTCGGCGCGACCGAGGCGGTGGGCCTGGTGGTGGACGCCGTCGAGACGATGCTGGCGGCGGGCCGGGCCTACCGCGTGCCGGGCGGCGACGGCGAGCCCGACGGGGACGTCTACTTCGACGTCCGCGCGGCCCAGTCCGCGACCGACTGGCGCCTCGGACAGGTCTCCGCGATGGGCCTGGACGAGATGGCCGCGGTGTTCCCGGAGCGGGGAGGCGATCCCGACCGCCCCGGCAAGCGCGACCCGCTGGACCCGCTGCTGTGGCGCGTGCACCGCGAGGGCGAGCCTGCCTGGGACGGGCGGTCGCTCGGCTCCGGCCGGCCCGGCTGGCACATCGAGTGCTCCGTGATCTCCCGGGCCCACCTGCCGGCGCCGTTCACGGTGCAAGGCGGCGGCTCCGACCTGCGGTTCCCGCACCACGAGTTCTCCGCCGCGCACGCCACCGCCGTCGACGGCCTGCCGCTCGCGCACACCTACGCGCACACCGGCATGGTGGCCCTGGACGGCGAGAAGATGTCCAAGTCCCTCGGCAACCTCGAACTCGTCTCCCGCCTGCGGGCGCGGGGCGTCGAGCCGGTGGCCGTCCGCGCGGCGATCCTCGCGCACCACTACCGGTCGGACTGGGAGTGGTCCGAGCAGGTGCTGGCCGACGCCCAGGCGCGGGTGGCCCGTTGGCGCGCCGCCCTGGACGGACCGCATGCCGCCGCCGGCGTCGCCGTGCTGGACGCGGTGCACGCGGCGCTCTCGGACGACCTCGACGCCCCCCGCGCGCTGGAGGCCCTCGACGCATGGGCGGCCGGCACCCTGCCGGGCCTGGCCGAGGCCGCCGCCGACCCGCTGCCGGTGGTCGACGTCGTGGCGGCGCTGCTGGGTCTGCGCCTGCGCTGACCCCGCCGGGCGCGGCCGGGCGTCAGCGTCCGCCGCGCCCGCGCAGATAGCGCTCGAACTCCCGCGCGATCGACTCGCCCGAGGCCTCCGGCAGCTGCTGGGTGTCCTGGGCCTCCTCGAGCTGCCGGACGTAGGCGGCGACGTCGGGGTCCTCGGCGGCCAGCTCGTCCACGCCGCGCTGCCAGGCCCTCGCGTCGTCCTCGAGCCCGCGCGTGGACACGCTCACGTGCAGCAGGTCCTCGACCGCCTCGACCAGCCCGAGCAGCGTCTTGGGGGAGGGCGCCTGGGCCACGTAGTGGGGCACCGTCCCCCACAGCGAGAGGCTCGGCAGGCCGCGGCGCGCGGCCTCGTCCGCGATGACGCCGATGATCCCGGTGGGCCCCTCGTAGACCGGACGGTCCGCGCCGACGGCCACCCGCACGTCCACGAGCGGCGAGGTCGGGCGGGCGCGCAGGGGCCGGGTGTGGGGCACGTCCGCCAGCAGCGCGCCCAGCGTCACGACGGCGTCCACGTCACGCGCGTCGGCCGCCGTGAACAGCTCCTCGAGGAACGCGCGCCACCGCACGTTCGGCTCCACGCCGACGGCGAGGAGCACACGCACCCCGTCCGGCGGGGCAGCCTCGCCCGCGACGGGCCGACCCTCACGGTCCAGGAGCGCCTCGTGCAGGGTGACCGCCGGCCAGTCCAGCGTCCCCAGCCCGTCGGCGTCGCGCCGGACCAGGGGTCGAGTGACCTGGTAGTCGTAGAACTCGCCGTCGCACACCCGTCCCGCGTCCGCCGCGTCCCACTGCTCCCGCAGCGCGCCCAGGGCCCCGGTCGCGGCCTCCCCGGCGTCGTTCCACCCCTCGAAGGCCAGCAACAGGACCGTGGGGGCCCGCCGCCCGGCCTCGAGCTCGTCCACGGTCGCCGTCAGGTGGGTCCGCAGCGGGCCCAGGACGTCGTCCGGCTGGTCCTCGGAGGTAGCGTCGGTCATGGCGGCCAGCCTAGACACGGCCCGACGACGGGGCCACGGCCCGCGACCCGCCCCGCACACCCCGGCGGCGGCGCTCGATAGGATGCACTCCATGCCCCGCCACCCCGCGCCCGCCCCGGACGACCGTGCCCGCCGCCTGCCACGCGCCGTCCTGTGGGACATGGACGGCACCCTCGTGGACACGGAGCCCCTGTGGAACGCCGTCCAGCGCCGCCTGGTGGTCGAGCACGGCGGCACCTGGTCGGATGACCTGGCCGCCTCCCTCGTGGGACGCCCCCTCGACGAGGGAGCGCGCCGCCTGCAGGAGGCCGGGCTGGACCTGCCCGTGCAGCGGATCATCGACCTGACGATGGACGAGGTCGTCCAGGGGGTCGTCCGTGGGGTGCCATGGCGGCCGGGTGCCCGGGAGCTGCTCGTCGCGCTCGCCGAGGCCGGCGTGCCGGGCGCCCTCGTGACGATGTCCCATGCCCCACTGGCCCGCGCACTGGCCGAGCGGGCGCCGGCGGGCACGCTGGACGTCGTCGTCTCGGGGGACATGGTCTCCCGGGGCAAGCCCGACCCGGAGGCGTACCAGCTGGGCCTGCAGCTGCTGGCCGAGCGGACACCGGGGCTGACGGCCGCCGACTGTGTGGCGGTCGAGGACTCCCCGGTGGGCGTCGGCGCGGCCGTGGCCGCGGGCCTGCCGACGGTCGGCGTGCCCAGCGTGCTGCCGCTGCCGGCGGGGCTCGCGACCGTCGAGTGGACGACGCTCGCCGGCCGCACGCCGGCCGACCTCGCCGCGGTCCGCCGGATCGCCGCCGCGCGCGGGCCCGGGGCGGACGGGGCCGGATGAGCGGGCCCGCCTCCGTCCGGCTGGGCACGATCGCCGGCGCGCCGGTGCGCCTGTCCTGGTCCTGGCTCCTGATCGCCGCGGTCATCACCCTCGCGTTCGGCCCGCAGATCCAGCGCGCGCTGCCCGCGATCGGCGGCGGCGCCTACGCGGTCGCCCTGGGGTACGCCGTGCTCCTGGCCCTCTCCGTCCTGGTCCACGAGGCCGCCCACGCCCTCACCGGCCGCGCCTTCGGCCAGCGCACCGAGGAGATCGCGCTCACCCTGTGGGGCGGGCACACCCAGTTCCGCAGCCCGTCCGCTCGACCGCTGGACACGGTCCTCACCGCGATGGCCGGCCCCGCCGCGAACCTCGTGCTCGCGGGCCTCGCCCATCTGGCGGCCCGCGCCGTGCCCGGCCCGTCCGTTCCCGCCCTGCTGCTCGAGGTCACGGTGTGGGCCAACCTCCTCCTGGCCGCGTTCAACGCGCTGCCGGGCACCCCGCTCGACGGCGGCCGCATGGTCGAGTCCGCCGTCTGGGCCGCCACCGGCTCCCGGGCCCGTGGCGTCGAGGCGGCCGGCTGGGCCGGGCGCGTCGTCGCGGTGGGCGTCCTCGCGGCGGTGCTCGGCCCCCCGACCCTCGCAGGCCGCGCGCCGGACCTGTTCGTCGTCGTCCTGGCGGCCTGGGTCGCCCTCACGCTGTGGCGGGGCGCGGACGACGCCGTGCGCCACGGGCGCTGGAGCCGCCGGCTGGAGACCCTGCGGCTCGAGCAGGTCGAGGCGCCCGCCATCGCCCTGCCCGAGCACCTCAGCGTCGCCGAGGCCCTGGCCCAGGCGGACGGCGGCCGCCGCGCCGTCGTGGCCGTGGACGGGGCCGGTCGGCCCCGCGGCGTGCTGGACCTCACGGCCGCGGCGGGCCTGACCCCGGCGCGCCGCACGACCACCGCCCTGGCCGCGGTCGCCGTCGCCCTGGCTCCGGAGGCCGTCCTCGTCCGCGACGACGTCCCCGCCGCCGGTCCCGACCTGGCCGCCCGCCTGGCCGACCCCCAGACCCCCGTGTGGGTGCTGACCGACGCGCACGGCCTCGTGCGCTCCGTGGTGCCCCGCGAGACGATCCTCGCCGCCGTCGACGCGACGCGGCGTCCCTGAACCGAAGGAGCCCCCCATGACCGAACCCACCGGCGTGAGCGCGCGCCGCGGCCCCCTGCGGGCCGGCCAGCGCGTGCAGATCAAGGACGCGAAGGGCCGCCTCAACACGATCACCCTGCTGCCCGGCGGGGAGTTCCACAGCTACCAGGGCGTGCTGCGGCACGACGACCTGATCGGCGGCTTCGAGGGCGTCGTGGTCGAGAACTCGGCCGGCCAGCCGTACCAGGTGCTGCGCCCCCTGCTGAACGACTTCGTCCTGTCCATGCCCCGCGGCGCCACGGTGGTCTACCCGAAGGACGCGGCGCAGATCGTGCAGCAGGCGGACATCTTCCCGGGCGCCGTCGTGGTCGAGGCCGGCGTGGGCTCCGGCGCCCTGTCCATGTCCCTGCTGCGCGCCGTGGGCGACCACGGGCGCCTGCACTCCTACGAGCGCCGCCCGGAGTTCGCGGACGTCGCCCGGGCCAATGTGGAGGCCTTCTTCGGCGCCGAGCACCCCGCCTGGTCGGTGCACCTCGGCGACGCGCAGGAGGAGATGCCCAAGGTCCACGAGCCGGGCTCCGTGGACCGGGTGGTCCTGGACATGCTGGCCCCCTGGGAATGCCTCGACGCCGTCGCCGAGGTCCTGGCCCCCGGCGGTGTGTGGCTGAACTACGTGGCCACCGCCACCCAGCTCTCCCGCGTGGCCGAGGCCATCCGGGACTCGGGCCGCTTCACGCAGGTCGAGGCCAACGAGACCCTCGTGCGCGGCTGGCACCTGGACGGGCTCGCCGTGCGCCCCGACCACCGCATGGTCGCGCACACCGGCTTCCTCCTCACGGCCCGCCGCCTGGCCTCGGGCGAGGAGGCGCTGCGCCTGAAGAAGCGCTCCAAGGTCTCCGAGTTCAGAGCCGAGGACGTCGAGGCCTGGCAGCCGGCCGACGAGGCCCGGTGGACGCCCGAGGCCCTCGGCGAACGGCCGATCACAGACAAGAAGGCGCGCAAGGCGGCGAAGGAGGCCCGCCTCATGGCCGCGCGGTCACGCGCCGCCGAGCAGGGCGTGGACGCGTACGGTGGGAGGACCCCGACCGGGGTGCAGGACTGAGTGGACGGAGCACCGGTGGACCACCACGCGCAATCAGGCACGGAGCACGCCGAGCAGCGCCTCGCCGAGGCGCGGGAGCTGCTGCGGCAGTCCCAGGCCGAGGCCGAACGGCTGCGGCACCAGCTGCAGTCCGCCCAGCGGCACGCCGCCGGCCTGAGCGAACGCCGTCGGGCCGCCGAGGCCCAGACGCAGACGGCCGCCCGCAACAACCGGCGCATGGTCGAGCTGCTCGAGGCCACGCGCGCCGAGATCGCCACGCTCAAGGAGAACCTGGACGCCGTCACGCATCCGCCGTTCACCTTCGCCACCCTCGAGGCCGTCCACGCCCCGCGCGAGCCCGAGGAGGGCGTGGAGACCGGCGCCGTGGTGCGCGGGGGAGCGGACGTCGTGCAGAACGGCCGGCGGCTGCGCGTGACGGTCTCCCCGCTGCTCGACGCCGCCCGCCTCACCCCCGGCGCCCAGGTGCTGCTGGACGAGTCCAGCTCGATCGTCGGCGTCGCCCCGGGCACGGGGTCGGGTCAGCTGCTGCGCGTCAAGGAGGCGCTGCCCGACGGCGGCCTCGTCCTGGCCGGCACGGCGGACGAGGAGCGCGTGGTGCGGCGCGCGCCCGCGCTGGAGGGCGTCGACCTGCGCCACGGGGACGCCGTCACCGTGGACGCCCGCGTCGAATGGGCGCTGCGGCGGGTCGAGCTGTCCGAGGTGGACGAGGTGCTGCTGGAAGAGGTCCCGGACGTCACATTCGAGGACATCGGCGGCCTCGGCCCGCAGATCGACCGGATCCGCGAGGCCGTCGAGATCCCGTTCCTGCACCCCGAGGTCTACCGCGAGCACGGCCTGCGCGCCCCCAAGGGGATCATGCTGTACGGCCCGCCCGGCACCGGCAAGACCATGCTCGCCAAGGCCGTGGCCAACGCCCTCTCGGCCCGCAGCGCGGACGGCGAGCGCTCGTTCTTCCTCAACGTCAAGGGACCCGAGCTGCTGAACAAGTACGTGGGCGAGACCGAGCGGCAGATCCGCGTCATCTTCGACCGGGCCCGCGAGAAGGCCGACGCCGGCTTCCCCGTGGTCATCTTCTTCGACGAGATGGAGTCGCTGTTCCGCACGCGCGGCTCCGGCGTCTCCTCGGACGTGGAGACCACGATCGTCCCGCAGCTGCTCACCGAGATCGACGGCGTCGAGGCCCTCGAGAACGTGATCGTCATCGGCGCCTCCAACCGCGAGGACATGATCGACCCGGCCGTGCTCCGCCCCGGCCGACTGGACGTGAAGATCCGCGTGGACCGTCCCGACGCCGACGGCGCCGCGGAGATCATGGCCAAGCACCTCACCGTAGACGTGCCCCTGCACGCCGACGACGTCGTCGCGGCCGGCTCCGCGGACGCGGCCCGCGCGACGCTCATCGCCCGGACGGTCGCCGCCCTCTACGACCGCGGCGCGGACACCGCGCTGGCGGAGCTGACGGACGTGTCCGGCACGACCCACGCCCTGCACCTGGCCGACCTCGTCTCGGGCGCCGTGGTGGCCGACGTCGTGGACCGCGCCAAGCGGCACGCGGTGCGCGACTACCTGGCCGCCGGCCAGGCCCCGGCCGCGCTCGGCGTCCGCGAGGGCCACCTGCGCGAGGCCGTGGCCGCGGTGCTGGAGGACCAGACGGACCTCCTGGCCACGGTCGCGCCCGCCGAGTGGGCGCGCACCTCCGGCTGGCGCGGTCCTCGGCTGCGCTCGCTGCGCATGGTCCGGGGGGTCGAGGCATGAGCGCGTTCGGCCGCGGGGCCGCGGACGGCTTCGCCCGGGCCGCCGCCGTCGACGTCGGCCCGACCCCCGCCTTCGAGGGCCAGCGCCGGCTGTTCCACGGCGCGGCGGTGCCCCCGAACGGGAGGGACGCCGCCGGCTGGGGCGTGCACCGGGTGATGGGCACGGAGACCGAGTTCGGCATCCACGCGCCGGCCAACCCGGGGGCGCACCACAGCGTGCTCTCGGTCGAGCTCGTGAACGCGTACGCGGACCTGGTCACCCGGTCCGGCTCGGCGGTGGCCGGCACGGAGTGGGACTACACGGGGGAGTCGCCGCTCGTGGACGCCCGCGGCTGGCGGCTGCCGCGTTCGGCGGCGCACCCCTCGCAGCTGACCGACGAGGCGCTCGTGGGCCCGGACGGGGAGCCCGTGCACCTGCTCCTGTCCACCGTGCTGGCCAACGGTGCGCGCTGGTACGTGGACCACGCCCACCCGGAGTACTCGTCGCCGGAGACGACCACCCCGCGGGACGCCATGGTGTGGGACGCCGCCGGTGACCTGGTCGCGCAGGCGGCGGCCGAGCACATCGGCCAGGCCGAGGGCGCCCCGGAGGTGCTGGTCTACAAGAACAACGTGGACGGCAAGGGCCAGTCCTACGGCGCGCACGAGAACTACCTCGTGGCCCGGTCCCTCGACTTCGAGGAGCTCACCGCCGTCCTGCTGCCGTTCTTCGCGGCGCGGCAGGTGCTCGTGGGCGCGGGCCGCGTGGGGCTCGGCCCGGCGGGGGAGCGGCCGGGCTTCCAGCTGTCGCAGCGGGCCGACTACTTCGAGGAGCCCGTGGGGCTGGAGACCACGATCCACCGGCCGATCGTCAACACGCGGGACGAGCCGCACGCCCGTCCCGAGGCCTACCGCCGGCTCCACGTGATCATCGGCGACGCGACGCTGAGCCAGCACGCCACGTGGCTGCGGATGGGCATGACCGCGCTCGTCCTCGCGATGGCCGAGGCCGGGACGGCGCCCCGGCTCACCCTGGACGACCCGGTGGCCGCGTTGCAGACGATCAGCCACGACCCGGGTCTGCGGGCCACGGTGCCGCTGCTCGAACGCACCGCGGACGGCCCCGTGCGCCGGCACTGGACCGGGCTGCAGATCCTGCGGTCCTACCTGGACGCGGCCCGCGCCCACTGCGCCGCCTTCGGGGTGACGGATCCGCAGACGCGCGAGGTGCTGGAGGCCTGGGCCATCGACCTCGACGACGCCACCGCGGATCCGCTGTCCCTGAGCGACCGCGCCGACTGGGCGGCCAAGCTGCGCGTCCTCGAGGGCCTGCGGGCCCGCACGGGCGCGGACTGGACCGACCCCCGCCTCGCGATGGTGGACCTGCAGTACGCCGACCTGCGCCCGGCCCGCTCCCTGCACCGCCGCCTCGTGGCCGCCGGCGCCCTCCGGACGCTCGCCGATGAGGCGGAGATCCGTGCCGCCGTCGCCACGCCGCCGCGGGCCACCCGCGCGTGGACCCGCGGCAACCTCGTGGGCCGCCACGGTGACCGCGTGGCCGGCGCCGCGTGGGAGACGCTGCTGCTGCGCGGGGCGGGGGAGCGGGTGCACCGGCTGCACCTGGCCGAGCCGCTGGTCGGCGCCGCCGTGGACCTGCCCGGCTGGTGGGAGGACGCCGCCGCGCCCCGGCCCGACGACGAGGCGCTCGTGGCCACGCTGGCGCCGCTGTTCGGCGCACGGGCCTGAGGCGGGGGCGGGCGCTCAGCCCGTGACGGCCGCGCGCACGCGGCCCAGCAGGGCGTCCGCCCGCGCGACGAGACGGTCCGCCCGGTCGACGTCGGTGCGCACGATGCCCTCCAGGCCCTCGTCGCGGAGGGGGCCCAGGTTGGTCTCGAGGGTCACCGCGGCGGCGGTGAGGCCGCCCCGGACGCAGCCGAGCGCCGCACCGACGTCGGAGAGCACGTTCGGGTTCGCCGCGTCCAGCACACGCTCGGCCAGGTCCAGTGCACGCGCGGCGGCATCGACGATCCCGCGGGGTGGCCGGACGGCCTCGGCCAGGGCGGCCTGGATCGCGGCCGAGCGCCGGGCCCGGTCCTCCGGGGTGTCGCGGGGCAGCCCGAACGCCTCGGCCACGGCGCCGAAGCCCCGCTCGTCGCCGTCGGCGAGGCCGAGGCACGCCGCGATCAGGCCCTCCGATGCCCGGGCGTCCTCCTCGGCTGCGCTGAACCGGGCCGCCATGGCCAGCAGTCCGGCGCCCTCGGCGACCGCCAGCGCGCCCGTCGCGCCGCCACCGGGGGTGGGCTCGCCGGAGGCGAGGCGGCCCAGATAGCTGTCGATGCTCTCGTCGCGGATCATGCCCCCACGGTGCCAGACCGGGCCCGACCGCGGCCCGCCCTCAGGCGCGCTCCCAGGACGCGACCGGCCCCGGGACGATCGTGAACAGCGGGTGCACGTCGGGGACGGGCGTGTCCGACCACCGTTCGAGCCAGGCGGGGCTGCGCGCGGCCAGCTTGGCGCACAGGTGACGCCACTCCAGGTCGCGCTGGCCCGTGGTGGCCGGGATCGGTGCGAGACCGGCGGGCGGGATGCGCACGGCGCCGTCGGGGGCGGGGCACGGCCGGTCGATCCGGGAGTGATCGAAGCGATAGCCGCGCGCCGTGGCCTCGGCCTCGAGGCCGGAGAGGAACGCACCGACGGCGCCGGACGGGTCCGGGTGCTCCCGGAACCTCAGCAGCTGCGGGTGGTCCCGATATCCGCGCGTGCGGCCGGCCAGGACGGCCTGCGCGAGCAGGGCCTCGCGCCAGGCGCCCGTCAGGCCCTGGCGGTCGAGGTGGCGGGGATGAAGGGTCCACAGGCGCATGCCCCCATCCTGCCAGCGTGGGGCAACCCGGGGACGTGGGGCTGAAACGTGGCCCGCGCGTGGGGCAGGATGGGTGGACGCGGACGGAGCACACCGACCCGCGTCGACGCACGAGGAGGCCACCATGTCCCAGGAGCAGATCCGCCCACGCCCGTCCGGCGGCGACGACGAGACCGGCGCCGCGGCGGGCCAGGCGCACGTGAAGCCCGCGGCCCAGGACCAGGGCCTGGACAGCCTGCTGGACGAGATCGACTCGGTGCTGGAGTCCAACGCCGAGGAGTTCGTCAAGGGCTTCGTCCAGAAGGGCGGCCAGTGACCGACGCGGACCGCGCCCGCCGGATCTTCGGGCTGGAGACGGAGTACGGCGTCCAGCACTGGAACCCGCAGGGGCGCCCGCTGAGCCCCGAAGAGGTCGTCCGCTATCTCTTCCGGCCCGTCGTCGAGTGGGGGAGGTCCTCGAACGTGTTCGTGGCCAACGGCTCCCGGCTCTATCTCGACGTCGGGTCCCACCCCGAGTACGCGACCGCCGAGTGCTCGACGCTCGACGAGCTCATCGCCTCGGACGGGGCGGGGGACCTGCTGCTGCACGACCTCGTGGTCCAGGCCGAGGAGCGCATGGCCGCGGACGGGGTCGGCGGCCGGATCCACCTCTACCGCAACAATGCCGACTCCTCGGGCAGTTCCTACGGCTCCCACGAGAACTACCTGCTGCGCCGGCGCACCGAGTACCGGCGGCTCACCGAGGCGCTCGTCCCGTTCCTCGTCTCCCGGCAGATCCTCGTGGGCGCGGGCCGCGTCGTGCCCGCCGGCACGTGGCCCGAGGGCGAGGGCCCGGCCCACTTCGCGTTCTCCCAGCGCGCCGACTTCGTGCAGGACGGCGTGTCCTCCTCCACCACGCGGTCCCGGCCGATCATCAACACGCGGGACGAACCGCACGCGGACGCCTCCGAGTACCGGCGCCTCCACGTGATCGTGGGGGACACGAACCTCTCCGAGCACACCCACCTGCTGCGCTTCGGCGCCACCGACCTGCTGCTGCGGATGATCGAGGCGGGCTTCCCGCTCGGGGACCGCGTCGTCGCCCACCCCACCCGCGCGGTGCGGCAGATCTCCCACGACCTCACCGGCACGGCCCGCATCGCGCTCCGCGAGGGGGAGGCCTCCGCGCTCGAGCTGCAGGAGCACTACCTCGAGCGGGCCCGCGCCTTCGTCGCCGCGGAGGGTGCCCACCACGACCGGGTGGGGGAGATCCTCACCCTGTGGGGCGAGGTGCTCGACGCCGTCCGCACCGGTGACCGGTCCCGCATCGAGGACCGCATCGACTGGGCGATCAAGCTGCGCCTGCTGGAGGACTACCGGGCCCGCCACGACCTGGGCTGGGACGCGCCCCGCCTCGCCCAGCTGGACCTGGCCTTCCACGACATCGACCCCGACCGGGGGCTGTTCCGCATGCTGCTGCGGCGCGGCGCCGTCGCGCGCCTGCTGCCCGAGGACGCCGCCCGGTCCGCCGTGGAGACCGCCCCGCCCACCACCCGGGCCCGCGTGCGCGCGGACTTCGTGGCCCGTGCCCGGGAGCGCGGCCTGGACTACGCCGTCGACTGGACGACCCTGAAGCTCACCGACCATCCGCTGCACGCGATCGTGACGAAGGACCCGTTCGACACGTCGTCGGCCGCCGTCGACCGGCTGTTCGAGCGGATCGCCTGACAGCGCGCGTCCAGGACGCGCCGTTAGGGTGACCCGCATGAGTTCGTTCGAGACCCCCCAGCCCCCGACGGCCCGCCGCCGTCGCCGCCTGCTGCCGCTGCTGTCCCTCGGCGCCGCGGGCCTGATGCTGGCCACCGCCTGCGCCACCGGCGACGACGGCGCGGACCAGCCCCACCGCGACACCGCGTCGGCCTCCACGTCGGCCGCCCCCGAGCGGGCGGCCGTCGGCGAGGGCCAGGGGGAGCCGGACGCCCTGACGGGTGTCACCTTCACGGAGGGCGACGGCGGGGCGCCGACGGTCGAGATCGACGGGGAGATCGACACCGACCAGCCCACCACGCGGGTGCTGACCGCCGGCGAGGGGGAGCAGGTGCAGGAGGGCGACGTCCTGAAGATGTCGATCGCCGTCGTCGATCCGGCCAGCGGCGAGGTGGTCGCCGAGAACTTCAGCGGCGAACCGGAGGCCGTGCCCGTGGACGACCAGCTCAAGTCCATGAACCCGGAGATCCACGAGATGCTGGTGGGCAGCGGTGCCGGCACGATCGTCGCCGCGTACAGCCCCGAGTACGACGTCCCCGTCCCGCAGACCGAGAGCGCGTCGCCGAGCGCCTCCCCCTCCACCCAGACGCAGCCCGCCCAGCTGTTCGTCTACAAGATCGACGCCATCCTGCCGAAGCAGGCCGAGGGCGAGGAAGTGACCGAGCGGGACGAGCGCCTGCCCGACGTCACCGTGGACGAGCAGAGCGGCCGGCCGAGCATCGCGAAGCCCGACGGCGAGGCGCCCCAGGAGCTGGTGGTCCAGTCCCTGATCGAGGGCGAGGGCCGCGAGGTCGGCGCGGACGACACCGTGACCGTGCAGTACGAGGGCGTGACGTGGTCCGACGGCGAGGTCTTCGACTCGTCCTGGGAGACGGGCCAGGCCATCACGTTCTCCCTCAACCAGGTCATCGAGGGCTGGAAGGAGGGTCTGGCCGGCCAGAAGGTGGGCTCGCGCGTCCTCCTGTCGATCCCGGCCGAGAAGGCCTACGGTGAGCAGGGCAGCCCGCCGGCCATCGGCGAGAACGAGCCCCTGCTGTTCGTGGTGGACATCCTGGACGCCCAGGCGCCCGCCACCGAGTCGGCGAACTGACCCCGTCCACGAGAACCCCAGAGGAGAGCACCGTGTCCTTCGGACAGCGCGACTACGACCGCACCAAGCCCGAGATCGACTTCCCGGGCGAGACCCCGCCCACCGAGCTCGTGGTGGAGGACCTGATCGAGGGCTCCGGCCCGGCCGTCGAGGCCGGCTCCCGCGTGCAGGTCCACTACGTGGGCGTGGCCTGGTCCACCGGCGAGGAGTTCGACGCCTCGTGGAACCGCGGCACCCCGCTGCCCCTGACCGTCGGCGTCGGCCAGGTCATCGCCGGCTGGGACCAGGGCCTGCTCGGCATGAAGGTCGGCGGCCGCCGCCGCCTCGAGATCCCGCCGCACCTGGGCTACGGCGCCCGCGGCGCCGGCTCCGCGATCGGGCCGAACGAGACGCTCATCTTCGTCTGCGACCTCGTCTCGGTCGACTGACCCCGGGCCCCGTGACCCCACCCGCCCCGCGGCGCGCCGGCGACGAGGCCGCCGAGCGCATCATCTCGCTGCTGTGGCTGCTGCTCTCGGCGCCGCACGGCCTCGAGCGTGACCGGATCCGACGGCAGGTCGTCGGCTACGAGGGGCTCACGGACGCCGCCTTCGAGAAGCTCTTCCAGCGGGACCGCCGCGTGCTGCGCGCCGTGGGGGTCCCGCTGGAGACGCTCGAGCCCGCCGGCTTCGACGAGGGCGAGGCGGGGGTGCGGCACCGCGTCGTCCGCGATGCGCTGCTGCTGCGCGACCTCGACCTGACCGTGGACGAGCGCCGCGCCCTCGTGCGGGCGCGGCGCCTGTGGGGCGACTCGCCGCTGCGCGCCGACGTCGTCCGCGCCGTGGGCCTGCTGTTCCAGCCGGCCACCGACCTCACGGGCGATGACGAGCTGGCCGGGTACCACACCCTCATGCCCCGGGCCGACCCCCGGCTCGAGGCCCTCACCCAGGCCGTGGCCGACGAGGCCGTGCTGCGCTTCCCCTATCGCGACGCGCGGGGGCGGGCCACCCGGCGCACCGTGCGGGCCTGGTTCCTCACCCTCGTGCGCGGCCGCTGGTACCTCACCGGCTGGGACCTCGACCGCGGCGCCGAGCGCAGCTTCCGGCTCACCCGGATGGAGGGGGAGCCGCGCCGCGTCGAGCGGGCGACGGACGCCCCCGGCCGTCCCGAGGACCACGACCACGCCGGCCTCGTGGCGCGCCTGGCCGGGCAGGCCGACGCCGAGCGGGTCCGGGTGTGGCTCGCGCCCGGCCGGGGTCAGGGCGTCCGCGCGGTCGGTGAGCCGGCCGAGCCCCGCGTCGAGGACGGCGCCGCACCGGGACCCGACTGGGAGCTCTGGGAGGCCCCCGCCGGGCCGCGCGAGGACGGCCTCGCCGCGGAGATCGGCGGCCTGCTGGGCTGCGCCGTGCCCTCGGCCGCGCACCCGGACCTGACCGACCGCGTCCGTGCGGGCCTGGCCGCCGCGGCGGAGGCCCACGCCGGCCCCGCCGACCCGGCCCTGCTCGAGGTGGCGCTCGCCGCGCCCGTCCGGCGCCGCGCCCGCGACTCGAGCGAGGACCTCGTGGGCCGCCTGCTGGACATCGTGGGGCTGGCCAACCGGGCCGGTGGGGTGGACCGGGCGGAGCTGCGCGCCCGCCTCGGCATCACCGACGAGCACCTCGACGCCGACCTCGAGACGCTGCGCTACTGCGGCATGCCCGAGCGCGACTTCCCGGGCTTCCAGTTCGAGGTGGCGGAGGTGGCCGGCCGCGTCCACGTGGAGCGCGCCGCCGACCTGGCCGGTCCCGTGCGGCTGACGCGCCCCGAGGCGCACAGCCTCGTCGCCGCCCTGCAGACGGTCGCGGACCTGCCGGTGCTGGACGACGCCGACCGCGAGGCCGCCCGCTCCGCCCAGCGCCGGATCCGCGCCGCGGTCCTGGACGCGGGGGCCCCGGATGCGGACGACGCGGACGACGCCGCCCTCCGGGAGGCCGAGGCGCACACCGCCGGTGAGCCCCCGGTCGCCGTCGCCGCCCACTGGGACGTGGCCGTGGACCCCGCGACGGTGCGCATCCTGCTGGCCGCCGTGGCGGAGCGGGCCGTCGTGCACCTGACCTACCGCTCCGTGCATGCCGACGCCCTCACCGAGCGGGACGTGGAGCCGCTGGCCCTGGTGCAGGACGGGGCGCGCCTCTACCTGCAGGCGTGGTGCCGTCGCGCCGAGGACCACCGGGTGTTCCGGGTGGACCGGATCAGCGCGCCCGCACCCACGGGGGAGACGTTCGCGTCCCGGGCCCAGCCCGCGCGCTGGCGGGTCCATCCCGACGACGCCGCGGGGGTGCCCGTGCTGCTGCGCTGGGCCCATCCCGTCCGCGACGCGGCCGCCGGCTACCGCCCGGACGCCCAGGCCGACCTGCCCGACGGCGACCGGCTCACCCGGGTGCATCTGACCGACGCCGGCGTGGCGGCCGCGCTGGTCGGACGCCACGGCGGCGCCGTCGAGGTGCTGGCCCCCGCCGACCTCCGGACGACCGTGGCGGACGCGCTGGGCGATGCCCTCGCGGCCCTGCCGGCGCGGTAGCCTGGACCCCGGAACCCCATCGAAAGGACCCTTCATCATGGCTGGACTCCAGGGCTGGCAGCTCGTCATCATCATCCTGCTTGCGATCCTGCTCTTCGCGGCGCCGAAGCTGCCCGCGATGGCCCGCAACCTCGGCCAGTCGATGCGCATCTTCTCCTCCGAGGTGAAGCAGATGCGCACCGAGGGCAAGGGCACCACGGACGAGCGCTCCGGCGCCGGTTCCACCGCCGCGGACGAGCCGGTCGAGGGCCGCGTCGTCGAGCGTGACGAGACCGACCCGCGCGACCCGCGCTGAGCCGGAAGGACCCCCACCCGATGACCGAGGTCGACGAGGTCGCCCGCCGCACCCGGCGCCGCCGGAAGCGGCGGGACAACCCCACCGGCGAGATGCCGCTGCGCGAGCACCTCACGGAGCTGCGCAACCGACTGCTGAAGTCGGCGCTCGCCGTCGCCGTCGGCATGGTGATCGGCTTCCTCGTCTACCAGCCGGTCATGGCGGAGCTGTTCCGCCCGGTCAAGGAGATCGCCAGCCAGGGACACACGGCGGCCGTCGCCTATGACACGGTGGCCTCGCCGTTCGACCTCATGCTCAAGGTCAGCATGTTCATCGGGCTCATCCTGTCCAGCCCGGTCTGGCTCTACCAGATCTGGGCATTCATCGTGCCGGGTCTGAAGAAGGCCGAGAAGAAGTACGCCCTGGGCTTCATCGCCGCGGCCGTGCCCCTGTTCATCTTCGGCATCGCGCTGGGGTGGCTCGTGATGCCGCAGGCCGTCCAGTTCTTCGTGGGCTTCACTCCCGAGGGCGGCGCGAACCTCCCGACGGCGTCGGTGTACATCAGCTTCGTCACGCGTCTCTACCTCGCGTTCGGCGTGGCCATGGTCCTGCCGGTGCTGCTGGTGGGACTGAACATGCTCGGCATCCTGCCGGGCCGCACGATCGTCCACCACTGGCGCATCACCGTCTTCGTGATCATGCTGATCGCCGCGATCGCCGCCCCCGGTGCGGACGCCATCTCCATGTTCTACATGGCGATCCCGCTCGTCGTCCTCTTCGGCGTGGCCATCGTCCTGTGCCTGTGGGGGGACCGTCGTCGTGACCGCCGCTCGGGGCAGCGCGAGGTGGACGTCGAGGCGGAGCTCGCCGAAGGCCCGAAGCCGCTCGATCAGATCTGAGCGTCGTACGCGGCGGCCCTCCCGCCCGGACGCACGACCACGACGGTGTCCGGACCCGCCAGTAGGGTGGGGCCATGGCCCACCATCCCGCGTCCGCGACCCCGCACGACGAGCCCGAGCTGAGCCCGGCGGAGCGCTACGCCCGTGCCCGGGCGGCCCGGCACCACGCCGGCTCCGAGCTCGGCCGGTTCGCCGCACGCGTGGGCTTCCCCCTCGACGACTTCCAGCGCCGCGCGTGCGCCGAGGTGGAGGACGGCCACGGCGTCCTCGTCGCGGCGCCCACCGGCGCCGGCAAGACGGTGGTCGGCGAGTTCGCCGTCCATCTGGCCCTGGCCCGCGGCACGAAGGCGTTCTACACCACCCCCATCAAGGCTCTCAGCAACCAGAAGCACGCGGACTTCGCCCGCGTGCACGGTGCGGAGAACGTCGGCCTGCTCACGGGGGACACCTCCGTCAACCCGGATGCGCCCGTCGTCGTGATGACCACCGAGGTGCTGCGCAACATGCTGTACGCGCAGTCCGACACCCTCATCGACCTCGGCTTCGTCGTCATGGACGAGGTCCACTACCTCGCCGACCGGTTCCGGGGCCCGGTGTGGGAGGAGGTCATCATCCACCTGCCCGAGCACGTGCAGCTGATCTCCCTGTCCGCCACGGTGTCCAACGCCGAGGAGTTCGGCGCCTGGCTCGACACGGTCCGGGGCGCCACCACCGTGATCGTCTCCGAACACCGGCCGGTGCCGCTGTGGCAGCACGTCATGGCCGGGGGCCGGCTCTACGACCTGTTCGCCGAGGACATCGCCTTCGAGGACACCGCGGACCGGGACGGGGAGGCCCTGCTCAACCCCGAGCTCAAGCGCCTGGGGGAGGAGACCGAGCGCCGGTTCCAGCGCGCGGACTGGGGACGGCCCGGGCGGCAGCAGCACCGCGACGGGCGCGGGGGCGGCCCGAAGGGCCGGGTCAGGGGCGGCCGACGCACGACTCGCGACGGCGGCCGGGGCCGGAACGGCTCCTCCGCGCTGGACCGGGAGCGGCCGGTCTCCGGTCGGCCGGGCGGTCACGACGGCGGCCAGCGGCGCGGACCGCGGCTGTCCACGTCGCGCCCAGAGATGATCCGGGCCCTCGACCGCGACGGGCTGCTGCCGTGCATCACCTTCATCTTCTCCCGGACCGGCTGCGACGCCGCCGTGGAGCAGTGCCTCCGGGCCGGGCTCGACCTCACCACGGCGCGGGAGAAGGCGCTCGTGGCCGAGCGGGTCGAGGAGGCGGCGCGTCTGCTGCCCGTCGAGGACCTGGAGATCCTCGGGTTCTGGGCGTGGCGCGACGGCCTGTCCCGGGGCTTCGCGGCCCACCACGCCGGCATGCTGCCCCCGTTCAAGGAGGCCGTCGAGGACCTGTTCGCCGCCGGCGCGCTCAAGGCCGTGTTCGCCACGGAGACCCTCGCCCTCGGCATCAACATGCCGGCCCGCTCCGTGGTGATCGAGAAGCTGGTCAAGTTCAACGGCGAGAACCACGTCGACATCACGCCGGGGGAGTACACCCAGCTGACGGGCCGGGCGGGCCGCCGCGGCATCGACGTCGAGGGCCACGCCGTGGTGATGTGGCGTCCCGGGCTGGACCCGGCCGCCGTCGCGGGCCTGGCCTCGCGCCGCACCTACCCGCTGCGCTCCTCGTTCCGGCCTACCTACAACATGTCCGCGAACCTGCTGGCACAGGTCGGGGCGGAGCGGGCACGGGGCATCCTCGAGTCCTCGTTCGCCCAGTTCCAGGCGGACCGCTCCGTGGTGGGGCTGGCCCGCGAGGTCCGCTCGAAGCAGGCCAGCCTCGAGAAGTACGAGGAGGCCATGCAGTGTCACCTCGGCGACTTCGCCGAGTACCTCACCCTGCGCAAGGAGCTCGCGGCCGCGGAGAAGTCCGGCTCGCAGGGGCGCCGTCGGGCCCACCTGGCCGCCGTGAAGGACTCGCTCGCGAACCTCGCGGTCGGGGACGTCGTCGAGCTCGACGCCGGCCGCGCGCTCGGCCGGGCCGTCGTCGTGTTCCCCGCCGGCAACCTCCAGAACCCGCGCGTCGGCGTCGTGACGGACAAGGCGCAGCTGCGCCGCATCACGGTGGACGACGTCGCCGGGCCGGTCGAGCCGGTGGCCGGCGCCGCCCTGCCCCAGGTGGTGCAGGTGAAGACGCCCGCGCAGCGCAAGGACGTCGCCGCGCTCATGCGCGAGGCCGTGCGCACGGGCCGCCCGCCCGCCGGAGGCCGCCGCACGGCGGGCTTCCGCCTCCGGGAGGACCCGGCCGCGCCCCGGGTCGAGGAGCTGCGCCGGGCACTGCGCCGCCACCCGTGCCACGGCTGCCAGGACCGCGAGGAGCACGCCCGCTGGGGCGACCGCTGGTGGGCCATGCGGCGGGAGGTCTCCGTCCTGCGGGAGCGCATCGCGGGCCGCACCAACACCATCGCCCGCACGTTCGACCGCGTCGTCGGTCTGCTGCGCGCCTACGGCTACGTCCAGGAGGACGCGTCCTCGCCCCGCGCGGCGCTCACGGAGCGCGGCGAGGCCCTGCGCCGGATCTACGGCGAGCGGGACCTGTTCACCTCGCTGGTGCTGCAGGATCCGGCCACGGACGGCTTGACGCCGGAGGAGTGGGCCGCCGTCGCCGCGCTGCTCGTGTACCAGGGCAGGGGGGAGGCCGAGCCCGGACTGGTCCCGATGCCGACCCCGCGGCTCGCGCGCGTCGCGGAGGCCGCCGAGCGCATCGAGGAGCGCCTGCGCACGGACGAGGCCCAGGCCCGGCTCGAGCCGACGCCCCGGACGGACCCCGGGCTGGTGGCACCCATGCACCGCTGGGTGCGGGGCGCCACCCTGCGCCGCACCCTTGACGGCGCGGACCTCGCCGCGGGCGACTTCGTCCGCTGGGCGCGGCAGGTCATCGACGTGCTGGGCCAGCTGGCCAACGTCCCCGGGGACACCCGTCGCAGCCGTGCCTGCCGCCGGGCCGCGGACCTCGTCTCCCGCGGCGTCGTGGCCACCTCGCTGCCGGCGGCCTCGGCGCCGCGCGCGGACGAGGACTGACACGGGCTAGGGTGGGCGGGTGAGCGCACACCTGTTGACCCGCGGCATCATCCACTCGACGACGGACCCGTACGCACAGGCGCTGCTGGTCCGGGACGGGATGATCGCCTGGCTCGGCGCGGACGACTCCGCGGACCGCGTGGCCGACCCGGGTGACGAACGGCGGGACCTCGACGGCGCCGTCGTCGTGCCCGTGTTCGTCGAGCCGCTGGCCCGGCCCGCGGACGCGCGGGACGCGCTGAGCCGCGGCACCGCCGTCGTGACGGTCCTGGCCGGGCCCGAGGACACGGGCGCCGCGCCCGCCGACGAGGACGTCCAGACCGTCGTCTACCGGCACGCCGACCGCGTGGACGCCGAGGCGGCCGGGGTGTGGCTGCCCGTCGGGACCGACACCGACCCCGCCACGCTCACCGGCCTCCTGACGGCCTCGACCCAGGCGGGGGAGCAGGCCTACCTCGTCCCCAACGGCGGTGCGGACGCCGGGCCCGCCGCCCAGGACGTGGCCCTGACCGCCCTGCGCTCGGTCGCGGAGGAACTCGGCACCGCCGCCCTGGGCCGCGTGCGCCATCGGCTCGTGGTCACCCACCCGGTCACCGCCGAGGACCGCGCCTTCCTGGCCGCCGCCGGGGTCAGCGCCACCGTCGTCCCCGACGCGGACGGCGTGCTGCACGCCCCCGTGGCGAGCCTGCTGGCCGACGCCGTCACCGTGTGCCTGGGCGCCGGCCCGGCCGGGGACCCGTGGGCCGCCGTCCGGTCGGCGCTGTCCCACCCCGACCCGGACGAGCGCATCTCCGCCCGCTCCGCCTTCGCCGCCGCGACCCGCACCCCGCTGCGCGCGCTGCCCGACGCTCCGGCGGCACGCCTGTCCGTCGCCCCGCGCCTGAGCGTGTCGGCCCCGGCCGTGTTCGGCGTCTGGGACGCCGACGCGGTCGCTGTGCAGTCGCCGGACGGCCGGGTGGCGGCGTGGAGCACGGACACCCGGGCCGGCACGCCGCTGCTGCCGGCCCTCGACGCCGAGACCGCCCTGCCCCGCTGGCGGGCCACCTGGGTGGACGGCCGGATCGCCGCGGAGGACGTGGCCCGCGACGCTCACGACGCCGCGACGCCGGCCTGAGACCTCCGCTTCCTATACTCGAACGGATGCGATGGCCCGTCCGACCGGCGGGCCGCCCCCACGACCCCGGCCGGAAGGCGAGAACCGCACATGCGCGTGCTGACCATCATCCCCACGTACAACGAGATCGAGTCGCTGCCGCTGACCCTCGGCCGACTCCGTGACGCCGTCCCGGAGTCCGACGTTCTCGTGGTGGACGACGCCTCCCCGGACGGCACCGGCGACTGGGCCGACGCCCGCGCCGCCGAGGACCCCTCCGTGCACGTGCTGCACCGCACCACCAAGGACGGCCTGGGCGGCGCCTACATCGCCGGGTTCCGCTGGGGCCTGGAGCGCGGCTACGACGTCCTGGTCGAGATGGACGCGGACGGCTCGCACCAGCCCGAGCAGCTGCCGCGCCTGCTGGAGGCCGTCCGCACTGCGGACCTGGTGATCGGCTCGCGCCGCGTGCCGGGCGGCAAGATGGTGAACTGGCCGACCTCCCGCAAGATGATCTCGTGGGCCGGCTCCCTGTACCCGCGGATCATGCTCGGCCTCAACCTGACGGACATCACGGCGGGCTACCGCGCCTACCGGGCCGACACGCTCCGTGCGATCGACCTGGACGCGATCGAGTCCAAGGGCTACGGGTTCCAGGTGGACATGACCTTCCGCACGGCCCGCCTCGGCAAGCGGATCGTCGAGGTCCCGATCACGTTCGTGGAGCGTGAGCTCGGCGAGTCCAAGATGAGCGGCGGCATCATCGGCGAGGCCGTGGTCAACGTGACCCGGTGGGGCCTGGCCGCGCGCTGGGAGGGCCTGCGCGCCCGCCTCGGCCTGTGAGGCGCACAGCCCCCGAACGACGACGGGGCCGGATCCATGGCGGATCCGGCCCCGTCGTGCATGGGGGAGCGGCGGGTCAGGCGTCGACCTCCTCGCCGCGGCTGGCGCGCAGCTTGTTGAGCTGGATCTTGTAGGTCTCCTCCAGCTCCTCGAGGCTGCGGCGCTCACGCAGCATGTCCCAGTGGGTGCGCACGGGCTTGCCCTCGGTCTCAGCCGGCTTCTCGCCGCTGACGAGGAACGCCTCCTTGCCGGTCTTCGAAGTCCAGGTGGCCGGCACGTCCGCCTCCACGGAGAAGGTCACGAACACCTGCTCGCCGTCCTCCGTGCGGTACTCCACCCGCTGCCGGGCGGCGGGCTCGACGCCGGCCTCGGACTCCAGGGACTGCGCGCCCAGGCGCATGCCCCGCAGGCTGCGATCGCTCACGTTTCCTCCTCGTCAGGCCGCGCCGAGGCCCGCGCGGGGGCGCGGGCCGATCGAGGCGCGGCGGGTCGTTCTCACCGATGGAACCATTCAGTGTCCCACAGCATTCCCGTCGGCCTCGCCGGCCGGGCGGGTGCCGGGGGTGCGGCCGGCCGACGGGTCGGGCTCGATCTCCTGCGGCGTGGCCAGGGCCTCGTCGAGCGAGGTCTGCGGCATGTCCTCCGCCGTCACCGCGCCCGCGGTCATCGCGTCCATGACGCCGCTGGCGCGCAGGGCGTCCGCGGTGGTGGGACGGGACCCACGCGGCCGACGCGCGCGCTCCGGGGTGACGCCGGAGTGCTCGGCTCCCGGCTCGCCCGCGCGGTCCCCGGAGTCCCGACGCCGGGGTGCGCGCTCCGGGGTGGGGCGGTCGCCGTCGCCGGGGGCGAACGCCTCACCGAGGCCCTGCAGGGCGCGGGTGAGCTCGGCGGGGACCACGAACATGGTGTTGGCCTGGCCGTCGGCGATCTTGGGCAGGGACTGCAGGTACTGGTAGGCCAGGACCTCGGAGTCGGCGCCGCCGGAGTGGATGGCGTCGAAGACCACCTCGATCGCCTCGGCCTCGGCGTTGGCGCGCAGCACGCGTGCCTGAGCCTCGCCCTCGGCGGAGAGGATCTGGGACTGGCGCTCGCCCTCGGCCGTGAGGATGGCGGCCTGCTTCGTGCCCTCGGCGGTGAGGATGGCGGCGCGGCGGTCGCGCTCGGCGCGCATCTGCTTCTCCATCGAGTCCTGGATGGACATGGGCGGGTCGATGGCCTTGAGCTCCACCCGCGAGACCCGCAGGCCCCAGCGCGTGGTGGCGTCGTCCAGCACGCCGCGCAGCTGGGAGTTGATGGAGTCGCGAGAGGTCAGCGCCTCCTCGAGGTTCATGCCGCCCACGACGTTGCGCAGGGTGGTGGTGGTGAGCTGCTCCACCGCGTGGATGTAGTTGGCGATCTCATAGGTCGCGGCCTTGGCGTCCGTGACCTGGAAGTAGACGACCGTGTCGATGGAGACGACGAGGTTGTCCTCGGTGATCACCGGCTGGGGCGGGAAGGAGACGACCTGCTCGCGCATGTCCACCATCGGGAGCATGCGGTCCACGAACGGGATGATCAGGGTCAGCCCGGCGCCGGCCGTGCGGTTGTACTTGCCGAGGCGTTCGATGTTGGCCGTCCGCGCCTGCGGGATGATCTTGACCGAGGAGGCCACGATCACCGCCGCGAGGACGGCGAGGACGACGAGGACGATGAGGGTTTCCATCGGGGTCCCTTCTTCTGGGGTCGGTGCGGTCGGTGCGGTCGGTGCGGTCGGAACGAGGACGTGGGGCGGCTCAGGCGCCGTCCGCCTCCCAGTCGATGCGGGGGAGCGGGCGGACCACCAGGGTGGCCCCGTCGATGCGCAGGACGGTCACCTCGTCGCCGGGGGCGACCTCGGGCGCCCCGGGCTCGACGCGGGCGGACCAGGTGTCGCCGTCGACGGCGAGCGTGCCGGCGTCGCCGGTGATCGCGCCCTGGGCCGCGACGCGGCGCCCCGGAAGCGTGTCCAGGTAGGAGGCGCCGGCGCCGGTGTCCTTGCGCAGGTGGCGCAGCGCGACGGGGCGCACGGCGGCGAGCATCAGCAGGGCGACGGCGGCGAACGCCGCGAGCTGGAGCGCCAGCGGGCCGCCCACGAGCGCGACCACTCCCGCCGCGCCGGCCCCGGCGGCGATCATCAGGAAGACGAGGTCGAGGGTCAGCAGCTCGACGCCGGCCAGGCCGGCGGCCAGCACCAGCCACAGCCAGCCCGCGTTCGCCTCGATCCACTCCATGCGTGCGCTCCCCTCCGTGTCGGGTGCGCGGACGGGTCTGCCGCGCGTCGACGTGTGATCCCCATCCTGCCCTACGCAGTGGCGTTGGACACAGCGTGTCCCCAGGCGGTCCTGGAAGGAGGGAGCTACCGCCCGGTAATGTGAGTTGCATGACATCTTCACCCGTCGCGGTCTCGCCCCTGCTCCAGCCGATCACTCTGGGCCCCCTCACGCTGCCCAACCGGGTGGTCATGGCCTCGATGCACATGGGACTGGAGGACCGGCACGACGACCTGCCGCAGCTGGCGGCGTTCTACGCGGAGCGGGCACGCGGCGGCGTCGGACTCATCGTCACCGGCGGCCTGGGCGTCGTCCCGGAGGGCACGGTGACGCTGGGCGGGGGGATGTTCGCCAGCGAGGAGGACGCGCGCGCCCATCGCGTCGTCACGGACGCCGTCCACGCCGCCGGGGGCAGGATCCTCGCCCAGCTGCTGCACGCCGGGCGCTACGCCCCCAGCCCCGACCTGGTCTCGGCCTCCGCGGTGCGAGCGCCGATCTCGCGGCACACGCCCCGGGAGATGACGGCCGCGGACATCGAGCGGACCGTGAACGCGTTCGCACGCGCGGCCACGTTGGCCCTGGAGGCCGGATACGACGGCGTGGAGATCATGGCCTCGGAGGGCTACCTCCTCAACCAGTTCCTCGCCCCGGCGACGAACCGACGCGCGGACGAGTACGGGGGCGACGCCGAGCGCCGACGCCGGTTCCCGGCGGCGGTGGTCGCGGCCGTGCGCGAGGCGCTGGGGGAGCGCGGCGTGCTCTCGGTGCGCACCTCGGCGGCGGACCTGGTCCCCGACGGGCAGACGCGCGCGGAGATCGCGGACACCGCCCGGGCCTTCGAGGCTGCCGGAGCGGACGTCCTGATGACCGGCATCGGGTGGCACGAGTCGCGTGTGCCGACCATCGTGACCTCCGTGCCGCGCGCCGCGTTCCTCGCCGCCTCGGCTGACCTGACCGCCGCCGTCGACATCCCCGTGATCGCCTCCAACCGGCTGACCACCCCCGCCGAGGCGGAGGAGGCGCTCACGTCCGGGGCCGCCGCGCTCGTCGGGCTGGCCCGGCCCCTGCTGGCGGACCCCGAGTGGATGGCCGCGATCAGCGACCCGCGCGCTCGGACCCTGACCCCGTGCATTGCCTGCAACCAGGCCTGCCTCGACCACGTGTTCACCGGGGCCAAGGTCTCGTGCCTGATGAACCCCCGCGCCGGGCGGGAGACGGAGCCGGAGTACGCCGCGCCCGTCCCGGTGGCCCTCGGCCGCCGACGCCGGATCGCCGTGGTCGGCGCCGGGCCGGCGGGCCTGACGGCCGCGGAGCGCGCAGCCCGGTTCGGGCACGAGGTCACCCTGTTCGACCGGCACGCCGAGCCCGGTGGCCAGTTCCGGCTCGCCCGGCGCATCCCCGGCAAGGAGGAGTTCGGTCCCGCGCTGGAGCACCTGGCGGCCCGCGCGGCGGCATCCGGGGTGACGCTCGTGACCGGGGAGGAGGTGTCCGCACAGACACTCCTCACGGACGATGGGCGGCCGGGCTACGACGAGGTGCTCCTCACCACCGGCGTGCGGCCCCGGCCCGTCGCTCTGCCCGGGACGGGGGAGCCGGGTGCGCCCGCCGTCCATGCGTACGACGACGTGGTCCTGGGCCACGTCGACGTCGGTCCGCGCGTCGCGGTGATCGGCGCCGGCGGCGTGGGCGTGGATGTCGCCGAGGCCCTGGCGGCCGGCACGGAACGGCCGGACGGGACACCCGAGACGCAGGAGCACTGGCGGGCCCGCTGGGGCGTGGCCCTGACCGCGGAGACGCCGGGCCAGCTGACGAAGCCGGCCGCGGCCCACCCCGGACGCGAGGTCCACCTGCTCCAGCGCAGCCCCGGACCGATCGGCGTCCGACTGCGCCCCACCACCGGCTGGGTGCACCGCGCCGAGCTGCGGCGGCACGGGGTCCACCTGCACTCCGGTGTGACCTACGAGGGCCTCGGCCCCGACGGCCTGCGCGTGACCGCGCCGTCCCCGGAGGACCCCGAGGCCCGCGTGGCGCTGACCCTGGACGTGACGGACGTCGTCGTGTGCGCCGGGCAGGAGTCCGAGACGGATCTCGTCGAGGACCTGGTGGCCGCGGGCTACGCGCCGGAGTCGGTGCGTCTGATCGGCGGAGCCGCCGAAGCCCGCGAGCTCGACGCCTACCGGGCCATGGACCACGCCGTGCGGGCCGTGCAGGGCTGAACGGCGCCGCCGGCCGGCGGGCCCTCGCGGGCGAGCGACGTCGGGGCTACGGTCGGGGCATGGCTCTCATCTACACCGCACGCCTGGACCCGGACAAGCCCGAATGGATCCGCCGCCGCCTCGTGGCGCACGGACTGCCCGAGGACGTGACCGCCGAGAAGGTCGGCTCGTACCGGTTCGACGATCCCACCGGCGAGATCGGCGTCGAGTCGATGCTCGTGCGCGTGGGGGACCGGCTCTACCAGACTGCGTTCGCCTACCGAGGCGACGCACCCGCCGAGGGGGACGTCGTGGCCGAGGTGGAGCACTCCGTCCTGGGACACCGCTGGGTCGTGGACGCCGCCACCGACCCGGACGCGCGCCGTATCCTCGCGGCCGCCGTGCGCGGCGAGATCCCGCAGGCCCGGCTCGAGATGCATGACGAGTCCGGGACCTACCTCGAGACGCGCGCCCCGGATCTCACCCTCCGCGTGATCGGCGCCGATGCGACGGGGGAGCTCGAGGTGCCGGTCGAGCTGTCGGAGACGGGCGAGGCGGACGTCGACGGCCCGCGGTGCCTCATCGCCGAGGGAGACGGTGTGCGGGCCGTCGTCGCGCGTCTTACCTGAGGGGCGGTCCGCGCGGTCAGAGGCCGCGCGGACCCCAGGACCGCAGCCGGCGATGGCTGGTGAGCGACATGTACAGCGCGATGCACCAGCCGAGGACGGTCCACCCGGTGAGCAGGTTCACCCAGAACACCGCCCACACGTTGGAACGGCCACGGACGGCGGCGACGGCCCATGGAGCCAGGTAGCCCGCCGTGGCGATGGCCAGGACGACGGCGATCGTCGCGTGCAGGGGGCGGTCGCGCTGGTCGGTCATGATCGTCATGGGTCCAGGCTACGCGCGAGACCCGCCGCGGAGGGCGCCCTGTCCACCGTTCCGCAGTGCGCCGATAATGTACATTATGTCAACTTGCCCGTTCTGCGCCTCCCCTTCGGGGGCCGACCTGTGAGAGGGTCACACGATGGATGACACTTTCTGGGGCATGTCGGCCACGGGCTGGACTGCCTACTACACCCTGCTGACCGCCGGACTCCTTCTGGTCGCCATCGCCGCTGCCTTATACGCCCGGAACCAGGTGCAGATCGCCCGGGCCGCCCAGCGAGAAGCAACTCGCCCGTACATCATCGTGACTGCGGAACCGTCGCCAATCGGCTGGCGGGTCATGGACCTGGTAATCCGAAACATCGGGCAACGCCCTGCGTACAACGTCAAGGTCAGTTTGACCCCAGAGCCTGTCCGGGCCAACGAAACGCCCGGAGCCCCCATCAGCGAAGTGCAGTGGTTAAGAGAACCCATTCCGATGCTTGCTCCAGGTCAGGAGTTGCGCACGTTCTACGACGCCATGGAGGAACGCCTGAAC
>NZ_JAGXJK010000199.1:0-270 GCF_019091605.1 Micrococcus sp. GbtcB5 | reverse complement strand
CGGCCACGTGGACTTCACGGTCGAGGTGGAGCGCGCGCTGCGCGTGCTCGTCGGCGCCGACGCCGTGTTCGGCGGCAAGGAGGGCGTGGAGCCCCAGTCGGAGACCGTGTGGCGCCAGGCGGACAAGTACGTCGTCCCCCGCATCTGCTTCGTCAACAAGATGGACAAGCTGGGCGCGGACTTCTACTTCACCGTCGTCACCATCGTGAAGCGCCTCGGCGCGCGTCCGCTCGTGATGCAGCTGCCGATCGGCGCCGAGAACGACTTCGT
>NZ_JAGXJK010000198.1:0-270 GCF_019091605.1 Micrococcus sp. GbtcB5 | reverse complement strand
CACCGCCACTCGCGCGACGGGAGCCCGCAGGCACACGTGGCAGCCGAGTTCCGGGTGAGCCGGCCCGCGGTGGCCACCTGGGTGGCCCGCTACCGCGCCCAGGGAGAAGCCGGCCTACAGGACCTGCCCAGCCGGCCGCACCGTTCACCTGCCCAGCTCGATCCCGAGGTGGTGGCACAGATCCAGACCCTGCGTCGCGGGGAGAAGTGGTCGGCCCGCCGGATCCATCACCACCTCGTCTCCGAGGGCCACCGGGTGTGTCTTCGTACC
>NZ_JAGXJK010000197.1:0-271 GCF_019091605.1 Micrococcus sp. GbtcB5 | reverse complement strand
GGGCCGGACCGAGATGTCCCGGCCGGCGTCCGGCGCGGCGCCGCCGGGGGCCGGTGCGGCCTGCGGCGGCGCCCCCCAGTCCCCGACCGACGGCACGGGACCGTCCCAGCCGGGTGCGCCGACGGGCCGCTCCTCGGCGCCGCGGGCAGGCGGGGTCCAGCCCTCGGGGCCGTCCGAGTCGTCCTGCTCCGCGTCCGGGACGAACGCGGGCAGCGAGTCCCACGGGTCCTCCTCGGGCGGGGGAGCGTCGTCCCAGGCGGGCGGCTCCTCA
>NZ_JAGXJK010000196.1:0-271 GCF_019091605.1 Micrococcus sp. GbtcB5 | reverse complement strand
CCGGGATGGCCGCCTCCTGGATCGGCGAGCGGCGGGTGTAGCCCAGCCCCTCGACGGCGGCCAGCACGCGGGCGCCCAGGCCGAGGTCCAGGAAGGTGGGGCCGGCCGGCTCGGCCGGGGCCTCGGGGGCGGCGGGCTCGGCGGCGCCGACCTGCGGGACGGTCCCCGTGGCCTCCTGCTGCGCCTCGGCGAGCTCGGGGGCGGCCGCGGCGGTGGTCTGGGGATCGAGGATGTCGGACATGGGTCCTCCTGTGGGGATGCGCGGGCGCAC
>NZ_JAGXJK010000195.1:0-272 GCF_019091605.1 Micrococcus sp. GbtcB5 | reverse complement strand
GCGAGTGCGGAGGGCGTCCATGTCGCCGACCATGTGCGCGTAGTTAAAAATGAATAAGCCTGAGAGCAGGCGGTAAGCTTGAGGAATAAGTTGGTATGGCGCAAGGCCGACAAATACAAGAAAATTCACAAAGTAATCTTGGAGCGGGAGCATGGCACCGGCCATCAAATGGGTCTGACTCCAAGCCCCGAAGCCGTCATAGTTATGGTAAGGCGTCGCCGAGTCGCGAGGAGGCCGGTGATAGGTCTCTGAGGTAAAGGGATTGATCCCAG
>NZ_JAGXJK010000194.1:0-272 GCF_019091605.1 Micrococcus sp. GbtcB5 | reverse complement strand
CTTCCGTGACCGCTCCCGTGCCCACGGGCAAGAAGCTGGACCTCGTGGAGTCCCCGGCCAAGAGCAAGTCCATCGCGAAGTACCTCAACGCGGTGGGCGAGGGCTGGGTGGTGGTCTCCTCCGTGGGGCACATCCGCGACCTGCCCAAGCCCTCGGACCTGCCGGCGGAGATGATGAAGGGCCCGTTCGGCAAGTTCGCCGTGGCCACGGTGCACGGCTTCACCCCGTACTACGTGGTGCACCCGGACAAGCAGAAGAAGGTCACCGAGCTC
>NZ_JAGXJK010000193.1:0-273 GCF_019091605.1 Micrococcus sp. GbtcB5 | reverse complement strand
TACATTTTTTCGTTCATATTCATAGAATTAACTTCCAATTTTTTGTATGGTTTTATATATATACTATTACTATTCCTAATTCAATTCTAATTATCATTTTGAATTAATTTAATATTTTTTTTAAATTTAATTCAAGATATTAGTGTAATTTGAATTTGAAATTAGTAAATATCTATCTTTTTGCTTAATTATTTATCTTATTTTTAACTTTGATTATATCTTATCTTATTTTTAAATTTAAGGTCAGATTTTATAAGATATTTATAATATCTT
>NZ_JAGXJK010000192.1:0-273 GCF_019091605.1 Micrococcus sp. GbtcB5 | reverse complement strand
CAGCAAACGAGGCATACGGTAAATCTTCAGCCGTAGCACTAGAACGCACAGCATACGCATGTTCATTTCCAAAACGTGAGAGATATTGAACTACCGATTCCACTACATCGAAAGGGATTTCTACTCCCATAATGACTTCTCTAATCTTCTTACTCATTTCACCAATTTGAGCTCGCTCTTCCTTTTTCAGTTTTGTTAGCTGCTGCAATAAAGTTTGAAGCTCTTCATTTTGCTCGATAGCCTTTTCATATTGAGTGCGCCCCCACCCGGACC
>NZ_JAGXJK010000191.1:0-274 GCF_019091605.1 Micrococcus sp. GbtcB5 | reverse complement strand
TAAAACGTTTATATAAAGATGCTAAGCTTGAGCTTGGCATTGGTCCAGTAATCGAAAATGGCTTCTACTACGATATTGATATGGAAGAAGCAATTACAGTTGAAGACTTCAAGAAAATCGAAAAAGAAATGCAAAAAATTGTGAACGAGAACTTAGAAATCGTTCGTCATGAAGTACCACGTGCAGACTCACTTGCCGTCTACGAAGAAAGGGGCGATGAGTTAAAAATAGATTTAATTAACGATCTTCCAGAAGATGCAGTTATTTCAATCTA
>NZ_JAGXJK010000190.1:0-274 GCF_019091605.1 Micrococcus sp. GbtcB5 | reverse complement strand
ACTGCGGATGCAGTTGTGCAATTCTTTGATCTGTACATGCTCCGGTTGATAAAAATGTACGCGGGTCTATCGCGGTGAAACAGGAAGCATCAAAAGGAATTACTTTTTTTAATATATTTAAAAACTCTTTTTGAAATTGTCTAGTTGAACTCTCGCTTTTCATTAACACTGTTATTTCTTTCGTTGCTTGTTCATAAATCATCTTGATTCCCCCCAGATTTATGGGATTGTTTCCTCTAACCATTTCATTTCTTAATAAAGTGAAACTTTATTA
>NZ_JAGXJK010000019.1:0-53435 GCF_019091605.1 Micrococcus sp. GbtcB5 | reverse complement strand
GGCCTGGCGACCCGGTATGACAAGTACGCGATCATCTACAGGGCCGCTGTGGTCCTGAATGCTGTGATCGCATGGTCCAAACGATTGTCAGACATGCCCTAGGGCTTCGATGACCGCGGCCTGGCTGGGCGTTGCCGGGTTCGTGGCGGCCTCTCGACGCACCGCGTCGCGGATCGCTTCGGGCACTCGCACGTTCAGGGCCACGGTCGGCGCCCCACGCCGCGCCAGGGGCGCATACCCACCGGCCGGGTCCGAGGTCGTTGCCGGTTCTGCGGGGATCACCGCTCCGGGAGCCGGGGTCTGGGGGGCCGGGGTGGGCTTGCGTCGCTGTGCTCGCAGACTCAGGTCGGGCTCAAGCTGCTTCTCGTTCATGCGGTGATCCTTTCGAAGATGAGGCCGGCCAGGTCGGCGTAGGCGGAGGCGACGGGTTCGCGCTTCTCATAGTGGCCCAGCCAGTCGCAGGCCAGACGTGCACCGGGGACGATGGAGCGGGCCGGCACCAGGGGGGTGAGCAGCAGCCCGGTCTCGCGCAGCTCCCAGCAGGGCCATGGACTGTTTGAACGCGGCCACGCTGCGGCAGGCTCCGTGCACCCCGACGCAGTCGTCCGAGGCGGGGCGGGCCGCATAGATCACCCGTCTGCGGCGGTGAACGCGTTGGGGGTCAACGGCCCGCCCTGACGGTCGGGGCAGTGGACGACGAGCTGTGGATGCCGCGAGCGAGACGAAGGGCGGGGGCTTCGCGTCTCCGCCTCTATCGTCGGGTCCCCGCGCCCTCCGGCCGACCCCATCCATGACGGCGCGGGGCTGCCGGCGTTCCGGACGGGCCCGGTTGACCGGCCTGCGATCACCCCACCGGCCCCGGGGACAGGGTCCACGTCGAGAGCAGCCGACCCAGCAGGCAGCCCCGCCCGGCCACCCTCAGTCCCGTGGCGTGACCGAGCGCAGCGCGAGCTCGGTGAGGACGGCCGCCTCGAGGGCCTCGCGTCCCTTGTCCTCTCGGGATCCGGGCAGGCCCGCCCGGTCGCGGGCCTGCTGGTCGGTGTCCACGGTGAGCACGCCGAAGCCCACGGGAACGCCGGTGCGCACCGAGACCTCCGTCACGCCCTGGGTCACGGACTGGCACACGTAGTCGAAGTGCGGGGTGTCCCCGCGCACCACGACGCCGAGGACCACGACGACGTCGAAGCGCTCCGCCAGCCGCGCCGCAGCGACGGTGAGCTCGACGGTGCCGGGCACGCGCACGAGCACGGGCTCCAGGCCCAGGTCGGCCGCGGCGGCCTGCGCCCCGGCGATCAGCCCGTCCATGATCTCCGTGTGCCACTGGGCGTGGACGATCGCCACGTTCAGGCCGCTCGCAGCGGCGGGGTCGGGGGTGAAGGTCGGGGCTCCGGCGCCGCTCATGGGGTGTCCTCCTGGTGGGTGGGGTGGGTCGGGTCGGTGGTCGGGTCATCGGCCGGCGTGGCGGGGCCGCCGGTGGCCGTCGGCGGTTCGAGCACGCGGTCCGCCAGGGCGTGGGCCATGCGGTCCCGCTTGGTGCGCAGGTAGACGACGTTGTGCTCGGTGACGGGCGTGGGGGCCGGGACACGCTCGACGACGTCGATGCCGGCCGCCCGCAGCCCCGCGACCTTCGCGGGGTTGTTGGTGACCAGGCGGATGCGCCGATGGCCGGCGGCCGTGAGGACGGCGGCGGCCCCGGCCCAGTCGCGCGCCTCGGCGGGCAGACCGAGGGCGAGGTTGGCCTCGACGGTGTCCATCCCCTCCTCCTGGAGCCGGTAGGCGCGGATCTTGTTGGCCAGGCCGATGCCGCGTCCTTCGTGGCCCCGGATGTAGAGGACGGCGCCGCCCTCGGCCGCCGCGCGGGCAAGTGCGTCCTCGAGCTGGGGGCCGCAGTCGCAGCGCAGGGAGCCGAGCACGTCGCCGGTGAGGCACTCCGAGTGCACGCGGACGGTGAGGGGACGCTCCGGGTCGGTCTCCCCCGCCACGAGCAGCAGGTGCTCAGCCCCGGTCTCGGCGTCCACGTGCACGCTCACGCGGAACAGGCCGTGCCGGGTCGGCAGGGTGGCCTCGGCGGGGACGGCGGTCAGGGTCGGCGTCGTCTCCTCCAGGTGGGCCACGAGGTCCTCGATGGAGATCAGCACGAGGCCGTGCTCATCGGAGAACTCCCGCAGGGCGGGCAGGCGCATCATGGTGCCGTCGTCGTGGACGAGCTCGGCGATGGCGGCCACGGGCGCGACGCCGGCCAGGCGGCACAGCTCGACGCCGGCCTCGGTGTGGCCGCGGCGGGCCCGGACGCCGCCGGGGACGGCGCGCAGGGGGAACACGTGACCGGGCCGGGTCAGGTCACCGGGGGCGGCACCGGGGTCGGCGAGCACGCGGAGGGTGCGGGTGCGGTCGGCGGCGGAGATGCCGGTGGTGACGCCGGCGGCGGCGTCCACGCTCACGGTGTAGGCGGTCCCCTTGGGGTCCTCGTTGACGGTGGTCATGGGCGGCAGGGCCAGGCGGTCGGCCAGGCCGGCCTGCAGGGGCGCGCAGATGACGCCCGAGGTGTGGCGGACGGTGAAGGCGGTGACCTCGTCGGTGGCCAGGGCGGCCGCGTAGATCAGGTCGCCCTCGTTCTCGCGGTCGGCGTCGTCCACGACGACGACGGGCCGGCCGGCGGCGATCGCGGCGATCGCCACGGGGACGGGGTCCAGACGGATGTGCTCGCTCACGGGCGGGCCTCCTCGGTGGGTGCGGCGGGGGCGGAGGGGATGAGCGCGAGGCGCTCGGCGTACCGGGCGAGCACGTCGGTCTCGAGGTTGACGCGGTCGCCCGGCCGCAGGGCGCCCAGGGTGGTGGCCTCGAGTGTGGCCGGGATGATGCCGACCTCGAACCAGTGCGCGGCCGCGCCCGGGTCGGAGACGGCGGTGACGGTGAGGGAGACGCCCTGCAGGGCGATGGCCCCCTGCGCGGGGACGTAGCGGGCCAGGCGGGCGGGCAGGCCGATGCGCAGGGTGGTCCAGGCCCCGTGCGGGGTGACCGCGAGGACCTGGCCGGTCCCGTCCACGTGGCCCTGGACCACGTGTCCGTCCAGGTGGTCGGTGGGGCGCAGGCAGCGCTCGAGGTTGACCCGGTCCCCCGGGGCGCGGTCGCCGAGGCTGGTCATCCGCAGCGTCTGGCCCATGAGGTCGGCACGGAACACGCCGGGGCGCTCCGTGGGCTCGTCGAGGGCCGTGAGGCACACGCCGTCGACGGCGAGCGAGCCGCCGGCGGGCAGCCCGTCGAGGGCGCCGCCGGCGTCGAGGGTCAGCAGGGCGGTGTCGGCGGCCGCGTCGTGCTCGAGGGCGACGACGGTGCCGAGATGGGTGACGATGCCGGTGAACACTCAGTCCTCCTGGAAACGGGTCGGGGCGGGGGCGGTGGGCAGGCGCGGGGCCGGCACCGGGCTCAGGTGGGCCCAGACGTCGTCCCCGAAGGCACGGACGGGGCCGCCCTCCGCGGGGTCGGGGTGCCAGCGCAGTCCCTCGGACAGCGTGGCGACGTCCAGGCCGGCGACGGCGGCGCGGCCCGGGCCGAGCAGCAGGGGCGCGGTGTAGACCATGAGCTCGTCCACGAGGCCGGCGCGCAGCCAGGCGCCGAGCACGCGGGGTCCGCCCTCGATGAGCACGTGTGCCGGGCGGTCCCCGCTGCGGGGCCAGGGCCCGGGATGGGCGGCGAGCGCGGCGAGGACGGCGTGCGGGTCGTGGTCCGGCACGTGCAGCAGGACCGGGTGGGTGCGCAGGGCGGCGCCGTCGGGCACGGGCCGGTGACCCTGGACGACGGGCACGGGCTGGTGCGCGAGTTCGGCGCCGGCGGCGTCACGGGCGGTGAGGCGGGGGTCGTCGGTCAGGACGGTCCCCGTGCCGACGACGATGGCGTCGACGCGGGAGCGCACCTCGTGGGCGTGGACGCGGGAGTCCGGGCCGGTGATCCACTGGCTCGTGCCGTCGGCGGCCGCGGCGTGGCCGTCGAGGGACTGGGCGAGGTGTCCGGTCACCCATGGGCGGCCTGCGTCGCGGACCTCGCGCCAGCGGGCGGTGAGCGTGAGGGCGGCCGCCTCGCCGGTGGGGCCGGTGACGTGCACCCCGTGCGCGGCGAGGCGGGCCGCGCCGCCGCCGTCGTGGCCGGTGGGGTCCGCGACGGCGTAGCGCAGTGCGCCGATCCCCGCGTCCAGGACGGCCTGCGAGCAGGGGCCGGTGCTGCCGGTGTGGTCGCAGGGCTCGAGGGTGACGTGCAGCGTCAGGCCGGCGGGGTCGAGGGCGGCCAGGGCCGGATCCGCGGCGCGGGCGGCCCGCCAGCGGGTCAGGGCGTCGACCTCGGCGTGGGCGGTCCCCCGTCCGCGGTGGTGCCCGACGGCCAGGACGCGGCCGGCCTCGTCGGTCAGGACGGCCCCGACGAGGGGGTTGGCGCCGCGCACACCGCGCAGCGCGGCGCGGACGGCGAGGTCCATGGGGTCGGCGAACGGGGTCTCGGCGGCGCTCATCGGGCGACGTCCCCCTCGGGGCCGTCCGGCAGCAGCGTCTCCACGGCGGGCTTGTCCCGGTCTGTGGCGCGCAGCCACACGAAGAAGCCGATCAGGGTGAAGGCGCCGTAGAAGGCGTACATCACGGCCGAGGCGTAGTAGCCGGTGCTCCACAGCAGGGGCACGCCGACGACGTCCACGGCCACCCAGATCAGCCAGAACTCCACCCAGCCGCGCGCCATGCCGTAGGTCGCCAGCAGCGATCCCACGAACGTCCAGGCGTCCGCCCACACCGGCTCCCACGAACCCAGCGCGCGGAACACGGGGGTGAGGGCGACGGTGCCGACCGCCATGGCCGTCACGAGGAACACCCGCCCGCGCCAGCCGGCCCACTCCGGGGTGATGGCGGGAGCGTCCTCGGCGTGGCCCCGGCGGGCCTGACGCCAGCGCGCCCAGCCGTAGACGGAGACGGCGATGAACATGACCTGTCGGCCGGCCTGGCCGAGCAGGGTGGCGTGATCGGCCCCCGTGAACAGGGAGGCGAGGAAGACCGTCAGCAGGATGAGGTTGCCGAGGATGCCCACGGGCCAGGCCCAGACCCTGCGCGCCATGCCGCCCAGGGCGGAGGCGAGGCCGAAGACGTTGCCCAGCACCTCGCGCATGAGCAGGCCACCGCCGGCGACCGGGATGGTCCAGTTGAACGCGTCCACCAGCCAGTCCATGACCGTGACGCCACCTCCTCGGATCGGGACTCCGAGGGGTGCGCTCCGCAGCCCTCCCGCGCAGGGCGCGAAACGGCTCCGCCGCGTGCCTCTCCCATCCCGACTGTACGGTCGGCACCGGAATTCCACCGGTCAGGCCGCCCGGCACCGCCTCGGATGAGGACGGGCCGCGCGGTTAGCGGGCTGTCACCGCCGGTGCGGACTTCCACCGCATCTCGGAGCACGTTGCTGTCCAGCAGTATCGCACGCCCGGCCGGCCGCGCACGACGGACGTCGCCGGACAACGTCCGGCGCGGCGGCCAGGCGACCGCGTCGCCGGGCTCAGTGGCAGGCGCGGGCGGCGGCGGTGCGCAGGCCGACGAGCGCGGCGTCGGGGTCCTCGGCGCCGAACACCGCGGAGCCGGCCACGAACACGTCGGCCCCGGCCTCGGCCGCGCGCTCGATGGTCTCCCGGTTCACGCCGCCGTCGACCTGGAGGGCCAGCGGGGCGGGCCCGCCGTCGAGGGCGTGGCGTGCCCGGCGGATCTTCGGCAGCACGACGTCGAGGAACGCCTGCCCCCCGAAGCCGGGCTCCACGGTCATCAGCAGGAGCATGTCCAGCTCCAGGAGCATGTCCAGGTAGGGCTCGACCGCGGTCGCCGGTCGCAGCGCCATGCCGGCCTTCGCTCCGGCCGCGCGCAGCTCGCGGGCCAGTCGGACGGGCGCCGCCGAGGCCTCGGCGTGGAAGGTGACGGACTCGGCCCCCGCCTCCGCGTAGCCGGGCGCCCAGCGGTCGGCGTCCTCGATCATCAGGTGGAGGTCCAGCGGCAGGTCCGTGGCGCGTCGGATCGCCTCGACCACGGGCAGGCCGAGGGTGAGGTTCGGGACGAAGTGGTTGTCCATGACGTCCACGTGCACCGCGTCCGCGCTGGGGATGCGGGCCAGCTCGTCGGCGAGGCGGGCGAAGTCCGCGGACAGGATCGAGGGGTGCAGGCGCGGGGGGCGGGCGGTCATGGTCGGGTCCTCTCGGTCAGGCGCCGGGGGCGCGCAGCAGGGCCAGGAACATGGCGTCGGTGCCGTGCCGGTGCGGCCAGAGCTGGGCCGTGTGGGCGACCACGTCTCCCGGCTCCGGCGCGCCGGCGGGTTCGGCCTCGTCCAGGCGCAGGTCGTCGAGCGCGACGGCGTCGAGGGCGGTGCGGGCGTCGAGCAGCTCCAGCTCGGGGTGGCGGCGCACGAGGTCCTGGACCTGGACGACGGTCTCCGCGACGTGCGGGGAGCAGGTCACGTAGGCGAGCACGCCGCCGGGGGCGAGGACGGAGACCGCCGCGTCGAGCAGCTCGGCCTGCAGGCCGGTGAGCTCGGCGAGGTCGGCCGGGGTGCGGCGCCAGCGCGACTCGGGTCGGCGGCGCAGCGCACCGAGGCCGGTGCAGGGGGCGTCCACGAGGACGCGGTCGAACGCCGGGGCCGCCTCGGGGGCGTCGGCGATCGTGCGACCGTCCCCGGCCCGGACGGTCCAGGCGCCGGCGGGCACGGCGGCGAGTGCCTGCCGGACGAGGTCGGCGCGGTGCGGGGCGACCTCGTTGGCCACGAGCGTCGCCCCCCGCTCCGCGGCGAGGGCGGCCAGCAGGGCCGCCTTGCCGCCGGGGCCGGCGCTCAGGTCGAGCCAGCGCTCGGCCCGCCCCTCGGCCGCGGGGACGGGTGCCTGGGCCAGGGCGCGGGCGGTGAGCTGGGAGCCGGCGTCCTGGACGCGGAGCACGCCCTCGCGCACCCCGGGCAGGCGGCCGGCGTCGCCGCCGGAGTGCAGGGCGGAGTCCGGGGCCAGCGGCCCGGGTTCGGCGCCGTCGTCGAGGGCCGCGGCGAGCGCTTCGGCCCCGCCGGCCACGGGCAGGGCGACGAGGTTGACCACGGGCGGGGCGTTGTTCGCCTCGAGCAGGGCGGCCAGCTCGGCGTCGCGGTCGGCGATGTGGCGGGTGCCGCGGTGGGCGGCCAGGGCCTGGCGCAGCGCGCGGACGATCCACACCGGGTGCGAGGTGCGGACGGCCAGGGCGGCGTCGCCGCCGTCGGCGGGGGCGACGTCGGCCAGCCACTCTTCGAGGGGGCGTTCGGCGACCCGACGCAGCACCGCGTTCACGAACCCGGAGGCGCCGGCCCCGATCTCGGCGCGCACGAGGGAGACGGTGGCGTCGAGGGCGGCGTGGGCGGGCACGCGCATGCCCAGCACCTGGTGGGCGCCGAGCCGCAGGGCGTCGAGCACGGGTGGGTCGATCTGCTCGAGCGGGCGGTCCACGCAGCGGGTCAGGATCGCGTCGTACAGGCCGAGCCCGCGCAGGGTGCCATAGGCGAGTTCGGTGGCGAAACCGGCGTCGCGCCGGTCGAGGCGGGCCTGGCGGATGCGCGCCGGGAGGACCAGGTTCGCGTACGCGTCCTCGGCGTGGACGGAGCGGACCACCCCGAACGCGACGCGGCGGGCCGGGTCGGCGGTGCGGGAGCGCTGGGACGGCGCCTGCGCCGAGTACTTCCGTCCCGCGCCCGAGCGACCCCGGTTGCGGGTGCGCCCCTGCGCGTCGCGGCGGTCCTGGGCGTCCGGCCGGGGTGCGCGGCCGCGTTCCCCGCGGGCCCCTCGCTCGCCCCGGCCCTGTCCTGCCTGTCCTTCGCGGCTCATGCGCGTGCCTCCTCGTCCTGTGCCGCGGCGTTCCGCGCGGCCTCGCGTGCCGCCGCCCGGGCGGCGGCCTTCTGGCGGGCCTGTTCTTCGTGGTGGGCGAGCGCCTCCCCGGCCAGCAGCGCGGCCCCGGCGGCGGCGCCGCGCGCCCAGTCGGCGGCCGGCATCAGCTTCCTGCCCGCCGGCTGGACGCGGGAGAGCCGGACGGCCCCGCCGGACGTGCGCAGCCAGGCGGCCTTCGCGGCCACCAGGATCTGCCCGGGAGCCGCGGCGTCGAGTACGGAGGGCCAGCCGTCGTCGCCGGCGCGGACCGGGGCGACGCCGTCGAGCTTGAAACGGGCCGGGGCGGCGCCGTCGTCCGCGGTCAGCCAGCCCCAGGCGCCGGGCTCGGGGGTGACGCCGTTGATCCGGGCGGCCACCTCGGCCGCCGGGCGGGCGGGGTCCACCAGGCCGTCTGCGGCCGTGAGCTTCGGCGCGTGGGTGGGTTCGCCGCGCTGGGGCGTGGCCGTCGCGGTGCCGGCCGCCAGGCGGTCGAGCACGTCGATCACGAGCGGGCCGCCGCGCTCGGCGAGGTCGGTGAGCACGGTCCCGGCGGTCTCGTCGGCCGCGACGGGGCGGGTGAGTCGGGCGAAGACGGGTCCGGTGTCCAGGCCCTCTTCGAGCTGGAACACGTCGGCGGCGATCTCGGTCTCCCCGGCCATCACGGCGCGCTGAACGGGGGCGGCGCCGCGGTAGGCCGGCAGCGCGGAGAAGTGCAGGTTGAGCCAGCCGTGGCGCGGGATCTGCAGGGCCTCGGCGGGCACGAGCGCCCCGTAGGCGACGACGGCGGCCACGTCCGCCTCGAGCGCGCGGATCGCCTGGAGGGCATCGGCACCCTCGGGTCCGCGGAGTCGGTCGGCCTTGAGCACGGGCAGGCCGGCCTCCTCGGCCACGACCGCGACCGGCGACGGGGTCAGCACCCGCCGGCGCCCGACCGGGGCGTCCGGCCGGGTGAGCACGCCGACGACCTCGTGGGGCGAGTCGAGCAGGGCGCGCAGCACGGGCACGGCGGTCTCGGGCGTGCCGGCGTAGAGCACGCGCAGGGGCGTCGGGGCGGTCATCGGGCGGCTCCTGTTCCGGCGGCGGGGGCGGCGGGGGCGCCGAAGACCGAGCTGACGGCGGCCGCGCGCGCGGCCCCGATGCGACGAGCGGCGCGGTCCACCTCGCCGGCGCGCATGCGGCGGCGGGCCTCACGGCGTTCCTCGCCGTCGAGGCGGTCGACGTAGAGGATCCCGTCGAGGTGGTCGGTCTCGTGCTGGAGGCAGCGGGCGAGCAGGCCGGTCCCCCGGTGCTCCACCGGGTTCCCGTCCACGTCGGTGCCGCGGACGACGGCCTCCGCGGCGCGCGCCGGGTGGTAGCGCAGCCCGGGCACGGACAGACACCCCTCGCCCGGCTCCCGCAGCGCCTGCCCGGCGGTCTCGAGCACGGGATTGACCACGTGCCCGGCGACGCCGGCGACGTCGAACACGAAGACCCGCAGACCCACGCCCACCTGGGGCGCGGCCAGGCCCACGCCCCCGACGGCGTGCATCGTCTCGATCATGTCCGCCACGAGGGCGCGCACGTCCGCACCCGCGGGCACGGGCGACGCGGCGGTGCGCAGGACGGGGTCGGGGATGGTGCGGACGGGCAGGACGGTCACGCCGTCACCCTATCGCCGCCCTCGGCAGACGCCGGGCGCGACGACGACCCGTCGGGCGCCACGGCCGGGGCGGCGTGGGAGCCGCCGCCGAACGCCGCGGCGCGCACGGCCTGCAGACCGGTGGCCGCCGACACCGGGACCGACGGCGGAGGCGGGCCGATGACACGGAGCGCGGGGCCGGCGTCGTCCACGGCCTGCGCGTGCTTCCAGACCTGGCGCAGGGCCCAGAACTTGTGCCAGTGGCGGGGCAGCACGCCCGGGTTGGCCTGGTGCACGGCGACCTCGGTCTCCCCCAGGGCGACGCCGAGCAGCATCTCGGCCTGCCCGTGCCGCCACTCCTCCCAGGTGCCGGCCTCGGGATCCACGAGGGACTCCTCCGCCTTCAGGCCGGCGGTCAACTGCATGACCACCTTGGGGTCGAGCGCCTTGACCCGTCCGTCCCGCCCCGTGCCCTTCGTCTTGTAGTCGATCAGGCACAGCCGGCCGCCGATTCGGGCGACGAGGTCCAGCGTGCCCGCGTAGCCCACCGTGTGGTTCCAGACGGTGATTTCGGCCGCGATCGGCCGGACGTCGTAGAGGTCCCACCACTCGTCGAAGCGGTCCGCGTAGGCGCCCTCGCCGTGCTCGATCAGCCGGGCCCGGGCCTCCGCCATGGTGTGGGGGCGGCCGAGGGCGCGCTGGGCCACCTGCTCGGCGTAGTCGTGCACGCGGTCCCCGCGCTCGGCCGCGGCGTCCCGGTAGCGGGCGGCGGCGTCGGCGGACTGGCGGGCCACCTGCTTCAGGCGCGCCGCGGAGCCCACGGATTCCGCCAGGCGCGGATCCTGGGTCACGGACTGGGCCGCCATCCACCCGACCCAGCCGTCCAGGTCCGTCTTCTCCATGCCGATCACGGTGGTGATGGACGGGACCTCGGGCAGGCCCGAGAGGGAGCGCGCGTACATGCGTCCGTGGGGGGTCTGATGCGCGAGGCGTGGCTGGGTCATGGTCAGCCATTCTGGCAGGGTCCGCGGACCCCCGACGGGGTGGCCCGACACGCCTGCCGACGCCGATTTTGCATCCGGGCGGAGATGGCCTAGAGTTCTTTCTCGTTGGAAAACGCAGGTGAGCGGCTCGGACGAGCGGATCCCGGCGGCACCGACACGCGGATGTAGCTCAGTTGGCTAGAGCGCCACCTTGCCAAGGTGGAGGTCGCGAGTTCGAATCTCGTCATCCGCTCGCTCAACCTTCACCCCTGGTCGGGTGGCCGAGAGGCGAGGCAGCGGCCTGCAAAGCCGTATACGCGGGTTCGAATCCCGTCCCGACCTCGCAGGCTTCTCCGACCGGGAGTGGCGGCATGTTCACCACCTCTTCGGAGGTGGACGAGCGCGATTGGCGCAGCGGTAGCGCGCTTCCCTGACACGGAAGAGGTCACTGGTTCGAACCCAGTATCGCGCACGGAGACGATCCGTGAGGATCGACTCAGGCGGATGTAGCTCAGTTGGCTAGAGCGCCACCTTGCCAAGGTGGAGGTCGCGAGTTCGAATCTCGTCATCCGCTCCCACGCGAAGGGCCCCTCCTGGCGGAGGGGCCCTTCGTCGTTCCGGGGCGTGCGGTCGGCCTCGTGCTCGGAGCACGGACGCCGACCATCGGACGGGATCAGAGCCGCGGGCCGTCCACCCGCCAGTAGCCGCTGAACATGATCGCGCGCTTCGGTGCGATGCCGCGGCGGACGATCACCCGCCGCGCCGCCGTCGCGAGCGACTGCTCGCCGCACGCCCACACGTGGTCGCGGGGCGCGGCGGGGAGGTCCTCGAGGTGCGGCGTGAGCAGGGCGCCCGGCACGGCGTCTCCGCGGTGCAGGACCGTGAGCGTGGCGCCCTCCGGGACCTCGAGGGCGGGGACGTGGTCACGGCCGGGCACCTCCAGGACGACGTCCATCCGGCCCCCGCGCGGCGTGCGACGCTGCGCGGCAAGGGCGGCGGCGATGCTCGGGACTGCGGTCTCGTCCCCCACCACGAGGTGCGACTCCCCCGCCGCCGGCAGACGATAGGCGCCCGTCCCGGTGCGGAAGCCGGCGACGTCGCCCGGACGTGCGGTGCGCGCCCACGTGCCGGCGGGGCCCGCATGGTCGTGCACGACGACGTCGACGTCGATCTCACCGACGGAGGGCCGGTGCTCGGCGACCGTGTACCACCGCAGAT
The DNA here is from genome assembly GCF_019091605.1 of Micrococcus sp. GbtcB5. Lineage (NCBI taxonomy): Bacteria > Bacillati > Actinomycetota > Actinomycetes > Micrococcales > Micrococcaceae > Micrococcus > Micrococcus sp. GbtcB5. The sequence goes on along the minus strand of NZ_JAGXJK010000019.1, from coordinate 41,734 downwards.
CCGGCCGCACGTCCTCGGGGATCCGCCCGACCGCTCGCCGCGCATTGAGCGCCGCGGGATCGGGCATCACGAGCGCCCGCCCCGGGGGCGGGGTGAGCAGCCCGAAGTACTCGTCGCAGCCCTGCGGGGTGAACGTGCGGAACTCCTCCGCGGCGAACGTGAGACGACGCAGCCGGGGGGCGAGCAGCCACGTGGCGCGGACCGTCATGGTCCACTGCGGATACTCGTCGCGGTCAACGGGCATCGCCTGGCCGAGGGCCGCGAGCCCGCGGTAGGCCTTCATCTGCAGGGCCTCGACACGCGAGGGACGGGCGGCAGGCGGGGGGAGGACGGAGGAGCTCGTCATCCGGTCAGCATAGGTGAGCCTCACCTTTGCTGGAGTCCTCCCTTTGAATACGTCACGTCATTGTTGCGTATTTGCTTTCTTAGGTAAGGCTTCCCTACTGTGCGGGGCGTCCGTGGCGGACGCCGCCCGGAGCCGACGACCCCCTCACGGAAGGCCCTCCCATGCTCCCTCGCCTGTTCGGACTCGGCGATCCCGCCGCCTACCTCGACGCCACCGGCAGGGCGGCCCGGGTGGCCGTCGACACCGCCTACGACCGCGCGGGGGTCCACCCGGACACCCCGTCGACGCACCTGGCCGACGCCGTCGGCGCCGTCGACTTCTCGCAGCCGACGGGCAGCCTCGACGACGCCCTCGCCGAGGTCGCGGAGCTCTACGCCCACCAGACCACCGCCTACCACCACCCGCGCTATGCCGCTCACCTCAACTGCCCGGTCCTGCTCTCCAGCACCGCAGCGGACACCGTGCTCGGGGCGCTCAACACGGCGGTCGAGTCCTGGGACCAGGCCCGCTCCGCGGCGCTCATGGAGCAGCGGCTCCTGGCCGAGGTCGGACGCTGGTGCGGGTTCGCCGCGGGCGACGGCGTCTTCACCTCCGGAGGGTCGGCCTCCAACCTGCAGGCCATGACGCTGGCCCGCGGCCGCGCCGTGCAGCGCCTCACCGGCCACGCCGGGCTCGCCGACCTGCCCGCCGAGGTGCTCGGCTCGCTGCGCGTCTTCGTCAGCGCCGCCACGCACTACAGCATCGCCAAGGCAGCCGGCCTGCTCGGGCTGGGTCGCCACGCCGTGGTCGTCGTCCCCACCGACGCCGCCGGGCGTCTGGACCCCGGGGCCCTGGCCGAGGCGGTCGAACGTGAGGTGGCCGCCGGTGCCGTGCCGATGGCCGTCGTCGCGACGCTGGGGACCACCGACCGCGGCGCCATCGACCCGCTGCCGGCCATCGCCGACGTCGCCGAACGCCACGGGATGTGGGTCCATGCGGACGCGGCCGTGGGCGGGATCCTCGCCGCGAGCGCGGCGACGCGCCACGAGCTGCCGGGGCTGCACCGTGCGGACTCGGTGACGATGGACTTCCACAAGACGTTCTACGTGGGGCTGGCCTGCAGCGCGCTGGTGGTGCGGGACGCCGAGAGCCTGCGCCATGTGACGGTGCATGCGGACTACCTGAACCCGGAGGACAGCGTCCATCCGAACCTGGCGGATCGGTCCTTGCAGACGAGCCGCCGGTTCGACTCGCTCAAGCTGTGGCTGACGCTGCGTGAGCATGGGGCCGAGGCGGTGGTGTCCCTGTTCGCGGGGGCGCGCGAACGCACGCGGCAGGCGTGCGGGATCCTGCGGGCCCGGCCGACGTTCGCGGTGCTGGAGGATCCGACGCTGGTGACAGTGCTGTTCCGGGTGCGGGCCGAGGGACTGTCGGAGGAGGAGTGCACGGCGGTGCAGGCGGCGACGCACCGGGAGCTCGTGGCCGGCGGGCGCGCGCTGATCGCGACGACGGTGGTGGACGGGGTGCCCCATCTGAAGTTCACGATCCTGAACCCCGCGGTCACCTCGGGCGAGCTGGAGGAGCTGGTCGACGTCGTGGAGGAGGCGGCGCTGCGGCACGTCGACGCGGTGCGGGCGAGCCGTCATCGGTGGCGCGGGGTGGCGCGGACCCGTCCGCATGGCCCGTCGGTCGCCGTGTCCTGCACGCTCCCCGCTTCGGCGGGGCCACGTCCGTCCGCGGCGCGCGTGGACGAGCACGGAGAGCAGGTGTGCGCATGAGCCCGGCGTCCACGTCCCCCCGCCGCGTGCTCGCGATCGGGCTGGGCCCGTTCAACCTGAGCCTGGCCGCGCTGGCCCACCCGCTGCCCGACGTCGAGGTGGAGGTGGTGGAGAGCCGCGACGCGTTCGTGTGGCACCCGGGCATGATGCTGCCGGGCGCGCAGATCCAGGTGCCGTTCCTCGCGGACCTGGTGACGTTCGCGGACCCGACCTCCCCGTACTCGTTCCTGGCGTATCTCAAGGCGATGGGCCGGCTGCACCGCTTCTACATCCGGGGTTCCTGGTACCCGCTGCGGCGGGAGTTCTCGGACTACTGCGCGTGGGTGGCAGCCCAGCTGCCCGGCATCGCCTACGCGACCACGGTGACGGCGGTGCGGTGGGACGATCAGGCGGACGAGTTCGTGGTGGAGGCGGCCTCCGCGGCCGGGACCAGCACGCACCGGGCCGACCACGTGGTGGTGGGCACGGGCACGGTGCCGTCCCTGCCCGCGCCGCTCGCGCGCGTCGCGGAGGAGTCGGCCCGGGTCGGCGCGTCCCCCGTGGTGCACACGGGTGAGTACATGGGCCGTCGCGAGGACATCGCCGGGGCCGGGTCGGTCCTGGTGGTGGGCAGCGGCCAGTCGGCGGCGGAGTGCGCCCTGGACCTGCTGAACGCGGGCCACCCGGACCTCACGTGGGTCACGCGCTCACCCCGGTTCTTCGGCATGGAGGTCGGCCAGCTCACGCTCGAGCTGACCTCGCTGGACTATGAGCGGCACTTCGCCACTCTGCCCCGGGCGCGGCGGGATGAGATCAACGCATCCCACCGGTCCCTGTACAAGGGGATCAGCGAGTACACGATCGAGGACGTCTACCACGCGCTGTACGAGCGCCAGGTGGGTCCGCTGGACCCGGCCCGGCTGTGGCCGGGCACGTCGGTGACGGACGCCCGCCTGGTCGCGGGCCCGGGTGCGCCCCGGGTGGAGGTCACCCTGCGCGACGAGGAGACCGGGGTGACCGGGGGGCACGTGGTGGACCGTGTCGTCGCGGGCACGGGCTACCGCCACCCGGACCATCCGTTCCTGGAGCCGGTGCGGCACCTGCTGCGCGCGGAGGACGGTCGGACGACGGCGAACGCGGACCACGCGATCGACGTGAGCGGCCGCCGGATCTTCGTGCACAACACCGCCGAACAGCCCCTGGGTCTCACCGGCCCGGACCTGGGCATGGCGGCGGAGCACAGCGGCCGCATCCTCAGCACGATCGCCGGCCGCCAGGTCTACGCGCAGGCCGAGTCGATCGCGTTCCAGGACTTCGGTGCCGTCGCGGCGGGCGTCCGGTGAGCGCCGTGACGCCGCCGCAGACCACCGTGGACGGTGCGGCCGCGAGCGCGGCCCGTCGTGTGGAGCTCCGTCCCGTGGGCGCGCAGGACCATCCGCTGCTGCACCGGTGGGTGACGTCCCCGCACGCCGTGTACTGGGAGATGACGGAGGCGGGTCTGGCCGACGTCGTGGCCGAGTACGAGGCGATCGCCGCGCACCCGCACCACCACGCGCACGTGGGGCTCGTGGACGGGACCGCGACCTTCCTGGTGGAGGTCTACGACCCGGCCCACTCGGAGCTGGCCGGACGGTATGCGGGCGCGCCCGGCGACGTCGGCCTGCACGTGCTCGTCGCCCCGACGGACACCCCGGTGCCCGGGACCACGGACCTGGTGATGGCCGCGGTGGTGCGCTGGTGCCTGGCCCAGCCGGGGGCGCGGCGCGTCGTCGTCGAGCCGGACGAGCGCAACGCCGCCATCCGGGCGAAGAACCTGGCCGCCGGGTTCACGGAGCTCGGTCCCGTGGCGCTGGGATCCAAGACGGCGATGCTCTCGATCGCCACGCCCGAGTCCTTCACTGCCAGCCGGATCGGCGTCCTCGCCGCCGGGCTGGACCTCACCCTCCCCGAGCCCCCGCTCCTCCTCACCCCCGACAGGCAGGTGTCCGCATGACCCCCGTCCCCCCGTCCTCCCCGTCCCGCCTGGACGCGCTGACGGCGCCGACCGCCCGGCACGCCCACCGGCTGCTCGTCGCCAAGGCGATCCGCGAGTTCACCCATGAGCGGCTCCTGACGCCGGTGCGCGGCGAGCGGGTCGACGACGCCGGCCGCCACGCCTACACGCTCACCCTGGGCGGGGTGCGGTGGACGTTCACCGCGCGTGCCCTCCCGCTCGAGCACCTCGGCGTGGATCCGGACTCGGTGTGCCGTGCCGGGGATCCGGACGCGGTGGCCGTCGACCGCTTCGTCCTCGACGCGGCCGAGGTGCTCGGGCTGGCCGGCGAGGCGCTGGACGTCTATCTCGAGGAGCTCGCCTCCACCTTCGCCGCCCGGTGCCACACCCTGGCCGGCGAGCGCCCGTCCGCCGCCGACCTGGTGGACGCGGACTACACGGCGGTGGAGGCCGCCATGAGCGAGGGACACCCGGGCTTCGTGGCCACCAACGGCCGCATCGGCTGGGGGGCCACGGAGTACGCGATGTTCGCCCCCGAGGGCGGGCGGGCGCTGCACCCGGTGTGGCTCGCGTTCCCCTCCGAGCTCGGGGGACGGTGGACCTGGCCCAAGACCGCGAGCGCGGGCGCCGCCGTGCCGGCGCCGCCCCCGCCGATCACCGAGGCGGTGGCGGGCCTGTGGGCGGAGCGGGCGGCGGCGCTCGACGTCGATCCGGAGGCGTACACGCTGATCCCGGTGCACCCGTGGCAGTGGGAGCACCGGATCCAGGTGGCGTTCGCCCCCGACCTCGCCGTGGGGCGGCTGGTGCACGTGGGCGAAGACCCGGACGCGTTCACGGCCATGCAGGCGGTGCGCACCCTGTTCAACGCGAGCGACCCGCACGCCCCGCAGCTGAAGACGGCGTTGTCCGTGCAGAACATGGGGTTCGTGCGCGGCCTCTCCCCCGCGTACATGTCCGTCACCCCGGCGATCAACGCGGTGGTGGCCGACCTCGTGGACTCCGACCCCCTGCTCGCGAGGTGGGGCTTCGGGGTGCTGCGGGAGTACGCCTCGGCCGGGTACACCGGGGACGCCTTCCATGCCGTGGGCTCGAAGGGTCCTCACACGAAGATGCTCGCCGCCCTGTGGCGGGAGAGTCCGCTGCCGCGCCTGGCGGAGGGCGAGCGGGTCATGACCATGGCGGCGCTGCTGCACCGGGACGGCGGGGGCCGCTCCGTGGCGGGGGCGCTCGTGGAGCGCTCGGGGCTGACGGCGGCGCAGTGGCTGCACGGGGTGGTGACGGCCTACGTGACCCCGCTGGTGCATCTGGCCGCCGCCTACTCGACCGTGTTCATGCCCCACGGGGAGAACATCGTGCTCCGCCTGCGGGAGGGACGGGTCACCGGCGCCTTCCTCAAGGACATCGGGGAGGAGGTGGTGGTCGGCGCGGACGGCGTCCCGCTCACGGAGCAGACCCGGCGCATCCGCATCGACCTCACCGACGAGGACCTCTCCCTCTCCTTCTTCACGGACATGCTGGACGGCGTGCTGCGCCATCTGGCCGACGTGATGGACGCGGACGCCCTGCTGCCGGCGGAGGAGTTCTACGCCGTGGTGGGGCGGGTCCTCGCCGAGTACACGGCCCTGGGGCTCGCGGATGTGGAGCGCCTCGGCCTGGACGCGGAGGACTTCGCGCACTCGTGCCTGAACCGGTTGCAGCTGCGGAACGCCACGCAGATGGTGGACCTGACGGACCCGTCGGGCTCGCTGCTCTACGCCGGTCGCCTGGCCAACCCGGTGTCCGCGCCGCTGCGCCGCGCGCTGGCGGAGCTCCGGCAGGACGCCGCGGCATGAGCGCGGACGCGTGGACCGGGACGGCGACGGGTGACGTGGCGGGCCGTTGCCACCGGGACGCGCACGGCGTGCCGACGCTCGTGGCCGCGTCCCTGCCCGAGCTGGCCTACCTCCAGGGGTGGCACGTGGCGACGGAGCGGGCCTGGCAGGTCGACTGCGAGCACCGCCGGGTCACCGGCATGGGCGCCGAGGTGTTCGGCCCGCCGGCGGTGGCGAACGACGTCGCCGCCCGGCAGATGGACCTGGACGGCGCGGCCCGCCGGGCGTTCGACGCCCTCGACGACGCGGAGGACCGGGCCTGGTTCACCCGGTTCGCCGACGGCGTGAACGCGGGGCTGGACGCCGGGGCCCGGCGCGCGCCCGAGTTCGCCGCCCACGGGGTGAAGCCGCTGCCGTTCGACCCGCACACGGCGCTCGCCCTGCACCTGGGCTACAACGTCTGGCTGACCAACGCGCCGGCCGCCCTGTTCCGCACCCTGCTGGCCGAGCGCTTCCCCGCGCTCGCCGCGGCGCTGATCTCGCCGCGCCCCGACGCGGACGGCTCGAACGCCTGGGCGGTGCGCGTCGGCGCCGAGGGCGCTCCGCTCGTGGCCGCCGACCCGCACCGGCTGCTCGAGCTGCCCGGCGTCTACCAGCAGGTGCGCCTCGTGGTGGAGGCCGAGCGTCCCCGGGACCGCGTCGACGTCGTCGGCCTGGCCTTCCCCGGTGTGCCGGGCGTCCCGCATGTGGGGCAGTCCGAGCACGTCGCGTGGGTGACGACCTCGGCGATGGTGTCCTCGCTCGAGATGGTCCTCGAGGACGCCCCCGAGGGGCCGGAGGTCCTCGACGCCCGGACCGAGCGGGTGCACGTGCGCGGCGGCGACCCCGTGGACGTGCGGGTGGCCCACACCCCGCGCGGGCGGCTCGTGGACGTGCCCGGCGCCGGCCCGGTGAGCATGCGGTTCCCCGCCTGGGACCGCGCCGACACCGGCCTGCCGAGCGCGCGCCGGCTGCTCACGGCCGCGAGCGCCGCGGAGGCCTGCGCGGTGCTGGACGGGCACGTCGAGCCGGTCAATCGCGTGATCGTCGCGGACCGGCGGACGGTGCTCACCCGGCACGCCGGGGCCGTGCGGCGCCGGGATCGACGCTCGGCCTGGGGTGCGGCGCGGGCCTCCGCGCTGGGCCGGGGCTCCGCCGACGGGTCCCTCGATCAGCGCTGGGTGCGCTGGCCCGCGCCGGCCGCGGCGGACGACGTCGTGGTGGCGGCCAACGAGCCCCACCCGGACACCGCCTGCCTCACCGTGGACGCGTGCGCGCCGTGGCGGTCCCGCCGCATCCGGGAAGCCCTCGAGGCGCTGGCACCGCAGGAGCGGACCGTGGACGCGATGGCCGCCCTGCAGACGGACACCCGGACCCCGGGCGCGCCGCGGGCCTGGCTCGCCGACGCCGTCGACGCGCTCGTCGCGGACGGCGTGCTGGCCGCGGAGTCCGTCCCGGCGTGGGCCGGCGACGCCGCCGCCGGATCGGCCGCGGCCCGCTGGTGGCTCCTCGTGGAGCACGAGGTGGCCGCCGCCCTGATCGCGCACCTGCCGCCCGCCTCGCGGGCCCTGCTCGGCGGCCCGTGGGCACCGTGGGGCGACGCCGCCGCATGGGTCGGCGCGGCGCTCGCCGAGCGCGGGCCGGAGCCGCTGCGCGCGGCCCTGGGGATCACAGCGTCGACGAGGGACCTCGTGCGGGCCGCCGTCGCCGCCGTCGACGACGCCGCCGAGCCGCCGGGCCCCGACGGCGCGGCCCGGACCTGGGGCGAGGCGCATGCCCTGACCCCGTTCCTGTTCACGCACGAGCATCCCGGCGGGCCGGACGAGCCGGGGCTCGCCGACGTGCTCGACACGATCGGGTCCGTCCGGGTGGGCGGCACCGCGGACGCGGTCTGCGCCACCTCGCACGCCCCCGGCCTGGCCGTCGGCACCCACCGCGGGCCGGTGGCCCGGGTCGTGTTCGACCTCGGCGACCGCACCCGCAGCCGGTGGGTCGTCCCGTTCGGCGCCTCCGGTCTCGGAGGCGGGCACGTGACGGATCAGCTGGACGCGTGGGCCGCCGGCCGCCTGCTGCCCGTGCCGTCCCGTCCCGTCCCCCCGTCCGCCGGCAGCGGCGTCGCACCCGCCCGCTCCGTCCCCGGCGGGGCCCCTCCGGGACGCATCGTGGCCGAGGTCGGCGTCGGGGCGTTGGGCCTGACCATGACGCGCGTCCGCCCGGCCCTGGACGCCCCGCTGATCCACGCACTCGTCACGGAGCCGCGGGCGGAGTTCTACGGGATGCGCGGGCACAGCGTGCAGGACGTCGAGGAGGTCTACGACTTCCTCGAGTTCCAGCCCACCCACGCGAACCACCTCGTGTGGCACGGCGGGACCCTCGTGGCCCTCGTGCAGACCTACGACCCTCGCGCGGAGGAGGTCGGCGGCGCCTACGAGGTGCGGGACGGGGACCTCGGATTCCATTTCATCACCGCCCCCGGCGGCCTGCAGGGGCGCGCCCGCGCCACGGCCTACCGGAGCATTGTGGACTGGTTGGGCGCACGCCCCGGCACGCGTCGGCTCGTGATCGAGCCGGACGTCCGCAACACGCGGGCCGTGAAGACCGCCCGGGCTCTGGGCTTCACGGTGGACCGGGAGGTCGAGCTGCCGGGCAAGCGGGCGGCGCTGTGCTTCCGCGACGTGCGCTGACCCGGCCCCGCACACGGCGACGCCGCGCACCCGCCTCGGGTGCGCGCCGTCATCCTGCCGGTCAGGGGCGGTGGCTCACTTGTGCTCGGCCACGCCCGTCTGTCCCTCCCGGACCAGGGCGGTCATGCGGGAGACCGTGCGGAAGTACTTCTTCATGTAGCCGCCGTGCATCATCTCCTGCGTGAACAGGGCGTCGAAAGGCACACCGGAGGCGAGGACGGGCACGTCCTTGTCGTACAGGCGATCCGCGAACACCACGAAGCGCAGGGCCGTGGCCTGCTCCGTGATGGTGTGCACGTCGTGGAGGGCGAGCACGTCCACGTCCTTGACGAGCTCGCGGTAGCGGGAGGGATGCACGCGGGAGAGCATCGCGGTGAGGTCCGCGAAGTCGTCCACGGCGAGCACGCCCGCGTCGGGGAAGTTCTCCTGGGCGGTGGCCTCGACGACGGCGTCGTCCAGCGGCGACGGGGCGGCGGAGAGGCCGCGGTGGCGGTAGTCCTCGCCGTCCACGCGGATGACCTCGAACTGGTCGGCCAGGACCTGGATCTCGCGCTTGAAGTCCTGCGCCGCGAAGCGTCCCTCGCCGAGCGAGCCCGGCAGGGTGTTGGAGGTCGCCACCAGGCGCACGCCGGCGTCGGCCAGCTCGCGCATGAGCCGGGACATCAGCACGGTGTCCCCCGGGTCGTCGAGCTCGAACTCGTCGATGCACACGAGGGTGTACTCCTTGAGCTCGTCCACCGCCTTGCGGAAGGACAGGGCGCCCACGAGGTTGGTGTACTCCACGAACGTGCCGAACGCCTTGGGCCCGGGGGCCGCGTGCCACGTCGAGGCCAGCAGGTGGGTCTTGCCGACGCCGAAGCCGCCGTCGAGGTAGATGCCGGCCGGCCCCGCCGCCCGCTTCTTCCCGCCGAACAGGCCGCCGAGGAACCCGCCGCCCGAGCCGCCCCGGCCGAGGTCTGCCGCGAACCGGCGCAGCCGCTCCACGGCCTGTGCCTGCGAGGGGTGCGCGGGGTCCGGGATGTAGGTGTCGAAGGACACCGTGCCGAAGCGGTACGACGGGTGGAAGCCGGCCAGCAGCTGGTCCGGGGTGACCTGCGGCGAACGGTCGGCGAGGTGGACGATCTGAGCCACGGGACACTCCCAGGGTCGACGACGGGGATTCCGGGCCATGCTATCGGGCCGCGGACCCGACCCATGTGACCTCGCGTGTCCCGGACTGAGGGGCCCCTACCCTCTTACGTGACACCGATGTGCCGTAATCTGTCGCGCAGGGCACGGACACGGAACCCGCCGTCGTCGTGCCGCCCGCCCCGGGCCCGTGCGGGCCCGCCCGACGCGAAGGAAGGCAGTGCCATGACCGATACCGCCGCGAAGTTCTCCGAGTACGCCCACCCCGAGAAGCTGGTGTCCACGCAGTGGGTCGCCGACCATGTCGACGACGAGGACGTCGTGGTCCTCGAGTCCAACGAGGACGCACTCCTCTACTCCACCGGCCACATCCCCGGCGCCCAGCGCGTCGACTGGCACACCGAGCTCAACGACCCCGTCACCCGCGACTTCGTCGGCCCCGAGGCCTTCGCCGAGGTCGCCGCCTCCAAGGGGATCTCCCGGGACACCACCGTGGTGTTCTACGGCGACAAGTCCAACTGGTGGGCCGCCTACGCCCTGTGGGTGTTCACCCTCTACGGCCATGAGGACCTGCGCCTGATGGACGGCGGCCGTGACAAGTGGATCGCGGAGGGACGCGAGACCACCCGCGAGGTCCCGACCGTGGCCCGCGCCGAGTACCCGGTGATCGAGCGCGACGACCACACCGAGCGCGCCGCCCGCGAGGACGTCCTGCAGGCCATCGGGACCACCCCGCTGATCGACGTCCGCTCCCGTCCCGAGTACACGGGCGAGACCACGCACATGGCCGGCTACCCGCAGGAGGGCACCCTGCGCGGCGGCCACATCCCCACGGCGGCGTCCGTGCCGTGGGCGTCCGCGGCCAACGAGGACGGCACCTTCAAGTCCCGCGCCGAGCTGGAGCAGGTCTACCGCACCGACGCCGGGCTGCGGGAGGGCGACGACGTGATCGCCTACTGCCGCATCGGCGAGCGCTCCTCCCACACCTGGTTCGTGCTCAAGTACCTGCTCGGCCACGAGGACGTCCGCAACTACGACGGCTCCTGGACCGAGTGGGGCAACGCCGTGCGCCTGCCCATCGCCGTCGGCGAAGAGCCGGGCGAGGCCCCCGCGCGCTGAGCCCCCGGCACGGCGTGGATCACTAGACTGGGACACCATGACCGAGAACCACGCCGTGCCCGCCGCCCTGGCCGAGATCATCGACGACTTCGCCGGGGTGCCCGATCCCGAGAAGCTCGAGCTGCTGCTGGAGTTCTCGGACGAGCTGCCGGCGCTGCCGGAGCGCTACGACGGCCACGAGGCCGAGATGGAGCAGGTCGTGGAGTGTCAGACCCCGCTGTTCCTGGCCGTCGAACTCGAGGGTGAGCCCGGCCCGCAGGCCCCGGTCCGCCTCTTCATCACCGCTCCCCCGGAGGCGCCCACCACGCGCGGCTTCGCCTCCGTGCTCACCCAGGGCCTGGACGGGCTGAGCGCCCTCGAGGTCGTGGACGTGCCCGAAGACATCCCCACCCGCCTCGGCCTGGCCAAGGCCCTCACCCCCCTGCGCCTGCGCGGCATGTCCGCCATGCTCGGCCGCATCAAGCGCAACGTGCGCGAGCAGGCCGGGATCGCCTGAGTCCGCCGTGGGCCAGCGCAAGAAGGATCGCGGCGCCCGGCACGGGGCGGCCACGCCGGCCGTCGCCGCACTCGAGGCCGCCGGGGTCCCGTACCGGCTGCACACCTTCGACGTGGCCCTCGACGCCGGCGGCGAGCGGTTCGGCGTCCAGGTCGCCCGGGCGCTCAGCGTGCCCGCCGACCGACTGTTCAAGACGCTGATGGTGGCGGACCCCGACGGCGCGCTCGCCGCATGCGTGGTGCCCGTGTCCGGTCAGCTGGACCTGCGGGCCGCCGCCGCGGTGCTGGGCGTCAAGCGGCTCGCCCTGGCCGATCTGGCCGTCGTCGAGCGCCGGACCGGCTACGTGCGGGGCGGCGTCTCGCCCCTGGGCCAGCGCCGACCCCACCCCGTCGTCCTGGATTCCTCCGCCCTCGACGCGGAGCTCATGTACGTCTCCGGCGGGCAACGCGGCCTGGATGTGGAGATCGCCCCCGCCGACCTCGTGCGGGTGACGGGCGCCGTCGTCGCGGAGATCGCGGCGGACTGACGGGCGAGTCCTGCGGCGGACCGGTCAGGCGTCGTCGCGCGCCTGGCGGCGCACCGCGACCATGCGCTGGCCGACGGTGACCAAGGAGGCGGCGGCGAGCAGCCCCAAGGTGACGGCCAGGACGACCGGGGGCAGACCGAGGCCGGTGAGGCCGGCGACCACGAGGGTGGCCACGAGCCGTTCCGCTCGCTCGGCGATGCCCACGTGCGCGTCCCAGCCGAGGGCCTCCGCCTTGGCACGCACGTAGGAGACGAGCATGCCCAGGGCGAGGCAGGCCCCGGAGAGCGCGCCGACCGCGGGTGCGGCGCCGACGCCGAAGCCCCACAGGCACAGCCCGAGGAACACGGCCGCGTCCTGCACGCGGTCCAGGGTGGAGTCGAGGAACGCGCCCCAGCGGCCGGTGGACCCGGCCTCGCGCGCCATGATCCCGTCCACCAGGTCCGAGAACACGAACGCGGTGATGAAGAGCGTGCCCCAGAACAGGTGCCCCAGGGGGAAGAGCACGAGCGCGCCCAGGCTCACGCCGAGTGTGCCGACGACCGTCACGGTGTCCGGACTGACCCCGGCCCGCAGGAGCGTACGGGCCACCGGGGTGAACAGGCGGGTGGTGACGCCGCGCGCGTGACGGTCCAGCATCAGGCGGGGTCTCCGGCCCCCGGGCGAGGATGCTCGGCCGCGGCACGGGCGTTGGCCGCCTGGCGCGCGGCGTGGTCCCGGGCGGCCCGGTCCCAGACGTCCGCGAGGATCTGCCGGGTCTCCCCCAGGGTCTGCGACATGTTCTTGGTCCGGGCGATGATCGGCAGGAAGTTGCCGTCGCCGGTCCACCGGGGCACCACGTGCTGGTGCAGATGGGCCGCGATCCCGGCGCCGGCCACCGCCCCCTGGTTCATGCCGAGGTTGTAGCCGGACGCGCCGGCGGCCTGGCCGAGGGCGAGCATCGCCGTCTGGGTCAGCTCCGCCATCTCGGCGGCCTCCTCCGTGGTGGTGTCCGTGTACAGGGGCACGTGGCGGTAGGGGCAGACGAGCAGGTGACCGGGGTTGTACGGGTACAGGTTCAGCACCACGTAGGCGGTGCGGCCGCGGTGGACGATGAGGGAGTCCTCATCGTCGCGCTGCGGGGCCGCACAGAACGGGCAGGTGTGCTCGTCCTTGACCTGGCCCGTCCCCTTGGACACGTACGCCATGCGGTGGGCGTTCCAGAACCGCTCGAAGGCGTCCGGGGCGCCGGGCAGCTCGAAGCCGTCCGTGGCGGCGGCGTCCGCCGACGCGCGGGCCTGCGCCCGCGCGTCGGATCCGCCGGTGCCGGGGCTGGTCATGGGGTGACCTCGCGCTCGCGCACCGCCTTCACAATGCGTTCGATCGCCTCCTCCACCGGCACGCCGTTGTCCTGGGTGCCGTCGCGGAAGCGGAAGGACACGGCGTTCGCCTCCCTGTCCTCGCCGCCGGCGATCAGCACGAACGGCGCCTTCTCCTTGGCCGCGGTGCGGATCTTCTTCGGGAAGCGGTCCGAGGAGTCGTCCAGGCGCGCCCGGATCCCCTCGGCACGCAGCTTCGCGACGACGTCGTCCAGGTAGTCGTTGAATGCCTCGGCCACCGGGATGGCCACGACCTGCTCCGGGGCAAGCCAGGCCGGGAACGCGCCGGCGTAGTGCTCGGTGAGGACGCCCAGGAAGCGCTCGATGGAGCCGAAGAGGGCGCGGTGGATCATCACGGGGCGCTGACGGGTGCCGTCGGCGGCCTGGTACTCGAGGTCGAAGCGCTCGGGCAGGTTGAAGTCCAGCTGGATGGTGGACATCTGCCAGGTGCGGCCGATGGCGTCCCGGGCCTGGACCGAGATCTTCGGGCCGTAGAACGCGGCGCCGCCCGGATCCGGGACGAGCTGCAGACCGGAGGCCTCCGCGACCTCGGCGAGGGTGCGGGTGGCCTCCTCCCAGATCTCGTCGGAGCCGACGAACTTCTCCGGGTCCTTCGTGGAGAGCTCGAGGTAGAAGTCGTTGAGGCCGTAGTCCTTGAGCAGGTCGAGGACGAAGTTGAGCGTGGTGGTCAGCTCCTCCTTCATCTGCTCGCGGGTGCAGTAGATGTGGGCGTCGTCCTGGGTCATGCCGCGCACGCGCGTGAGCCCGTGGACCACGCCGGACTTCTCGTACCGGTACACGGAGCCGAACTCGAACAGCCGCAGCGGCAGCTCACGGTAGGACCGGCCGCGGGAGCGGTAGATCAGGTTGTGCATGGGGCAGTTCATCGGCTTGAGGTAGTAGTTCTGCCCCTGGCGCGTGATCTCGCCGGTCTCGGGATCACGGACCTCGTCGATGCGCATGGGCGGGAACATGCCGTCCGCGTACCAGTCGAGGTGGCCGGACACCTCGTAGAGGTGCTGCTTGGTGATGTGCGGGGTGTAGACGAACTCGTAGCCGGCCTCGGTGTGGCGCCGACGGGAGTAGTCCTCCATCTCCTTGCGGATGATGCCGCCGCGCGGGTGGAACACGGGCAGGCCGGAGCCGAGCTCGTCCGGGAAGGAGAAGAGATCCAGCTCGGCGCCGAGCTTGCGGTGGTCGCGGCGCTCGGCCTCGGCGAGGCGCTCCTGGTAGGCCTTGAGGTCGTCCTTGCTGGCCCAGGCGGTGCCGTAGATGCGCTGCAGCTGCTTGTTCTTCTCGTTGCCGAGCCAGTAGGCGGCGGCGGAGCGGGTGAGCGCGAAGCCGTTGCCGATGAGCTTGGTGGAGGGCAGGTGCGGGCCGCGGCAGAGGTCGCACCACACGGCGTCGCCGGTCTTGCGGTCCACGTTGTCGTAGATGGTGATCTCCCCGGCCCCGACCTCCACGGAGGCGCCCTCGCCGGCGGTGTCCGCGGCGTCCTTCTTGCCGAGCAGCTCGAGCTTGTAGGGCTCGTCCGCCATCTCGGCGCGGGCGGTCTCCTCGTCCACGACGCGGCGGCGGAAGGTCTGGCCGGACTTCACCATCTTCTGCATGAGCGAGGAGATCTGCTTGAGGTCCTCGGGGGTGAAGGGCTCGTCGACGTCGAAGTCGAAGTAGAAGCCGTCCGTGATGTACGGGCCGATGCCGAGCTTGGCGCCCGGACGCAGCTGCTGCACGGCCTGGGCCATCACGTGGGCGGTGGAGTGCCGCAGCACCTCGAGGCCCTCGGGCTCCGTGATGTCCACCGACTCGACGGACGCGCCGGCGGGGATCTCGCGGGCCAGGTCCCAGAGCAGGCCGTCCACCCGCATGACGGCGGTGGTCGGCTTCTCGCGGAAGAGGTCGAGGCCGGTGGTGCCGTGCGTCACCTCCCGCAGCTCTCCGTCCACGGTCAGCAGGATGTTCTTCGGCTCCGACACGGTGCTCCTTCGAGGTCTGGCTTCGGGATCGGTGGCGTACGGGGGCCACCGTCGGCCGCGTCCCATTCTAGGGGCGCGGCCGGACGGCGGGGCACGGAGGCGGACGGTCTCATCTGTCCGGGGTGGGCAGCAGCTCCCACGTCTCCGGGTGGGGCACCGGGATCGGGGGGTGCTCCGGAGCGGGCCGATCGGGTGCCGTGCGGCCGGGGCGGGCCCCGCCGGCCGGCCCGACGTCGGTGCGCACCTTCACGGGCCAGCCGCCCGTGCCGTGGTGCGGGATGTCCGGCAGGGGCTGCGCCCCGGTGCCCGCCCGGCCGCTGCGGCGCGCGGCGGCGGCACGGCGGTCCGCCGCGAGCCAGTCCCGCCACTGCTGCCGAGTGGTGTCCAGGTAGTCGGGGTCCGGGAGCGTCTCGGGCCGGTGCAGGTCCCAGGCGCGCACGGCCTGGACGGACACGGCCCGGTCGCCGGTGCGCCGGACGGTGCCCTCGATCAGCAGGAGGCGGGCGGAGAAGAGCATCTCCCCGGAGGCGTGCTGGGCCTCGGTGAAGAAGGAGGCGTCCACGCAGCCGGTGCCGTCGTCCACGGAGAGGAACACCACCCGCTTGCCGCTGCGCATGGGCGGGGTCTGGGTGGCCACGCGCACCCCGGCCACGAGCACCCGGGACTGCGTGCGCAGCCCGAGCAGGTCCTTCGCCCGGGTGACGCCGAGCGCGTCCAGGTACGGGGCGTGGGAGTCCATGAGGTGGGCGGTGACGTCCAGGGCGGTGAGCTCCAGCTCGGTGCGGACCCGGGCGGCCGGGCCCGGGTCAGGGAAGAGCGGGGCGAGGGCGGTGAGCTCGGTGTCCGGCAGGTCCAGGGCCAGCTGGCCCTCCACCTGCCGCGGACGGGCGGACCGCGAGCGCGGGGCGGTGCGGCCGGGGGCGGTGCCGCGGGTGGTGGAGTGCTGGAGTTCGAGGTGGTGGACGAGGTCGGTGCGGGAGGCGCCGCCGGGTGGGAGGAGGCAGTCGAGGGCGCCGAGCTGGGCGAGGCGTTCGAGGTTGCGGGCGGTGGGGCGGGCGCGGTCGCGGACGTCGGCGAGGGAGCGGTAGGGGCGGCCGGCGTCGAGGCGGTCGGTCTCGGCTTCGCTGAGTCCGGAGAGGCTGGTGAGGGGCAGGCGGATGCCCCAGCGGCCGGGGGCGCCGTCGTCGACCTCGGGGTGGGCGGGGACCCATTCGACGTGGACGTGGCGGGAGGAGGCGTTGACGTCCACGGGGAGGACGGGGATGCCCATGCGGCGGGCCTCGGCGACCATGAGGCGGGCGGGGTACATGCCGGGGTCGTGTTCGAGGATGGCGGCCATGAAGGCGGCGGGGTGGTGGGTCTTGAGCCAGGCGGAGTGGTAGGTGGGGACGGCGAAGGCGGCGCCGTGGGCCTTGCAGAAGCCGAAGGAGCCGAAGGCGGAGAGGGTGGCCCAGACCTCGTCGATGACCTCGAGGGAGTAGCCGCGGGCGAGGGCGCCGGTGCGGAAGGCCTCTTCGACGAGGTGTTCCTGCGGGCCGCCGAGGAGGCGGCGGTGCTCGTCGGCGCGGGCCAGTCCGCAGCCGGTCATGACGTCCATGGTGCGCAGGACCTGTTCGTGGAAGACGGTGACCCCGTGGGTCTCGGCGAGGACGGGCCGCAGGTCGGGGTGCGGGTAGTGGGCGGGTGCCCAGCCGTGCCGCTGTTCGAGGAAGGGCCGGACCATGTCGGACTGCATGGGGCCGGGGCGGAAGAGGGAGATGTCCACGGTGAGGTCGTTGAACTCGCGGGGGGCGAGTTTGCCGACGAGCTCGCGCTGGCCCGGGGACTCGATCTGGAAGCAGCCGAGGGTGTGGGTGGTGCGGATCATCGCGTAGGTGGCGTCGTCGTCCAGGGGCACCTGTTCGAGGTCGATGCGCTCGCCCGTGGTGCGTTCGACCTCGGCGATCGTGTAGGCGATGGCGGACTGCATGCGCACGCCGAGGATGTCGAGCTTGAGGAAGCCCATGGGGTCCATGTCGTGCTTGTCGAACTGGCTCATGGGCAGGCCCATGCCGGAGGGCTGGACGGGGGTGCGGTGCAGCAGGGCGGCGTCGCCGAGGATGACGCCGCAGGGGTGCATGGAGATGTGGCGGGGCAGGCGGTCGAGGCGTTCGGTGAGGTCGACGAGCAGGTCCAGCTGGCGGTCGCCCTCGGCGCGGCCGGACTCGATGCGGCGGGAGAGGCCGCCGAGTTCGGGCATGCGCTGGAGGGCCTCGCGGAAGTTCGAGGCGGAGAAGCGCCAGAGCTGCTTGGCGATGGCGTCCACCTCGGGTTCGGGCATGCCGAGGGCGAGGCCGGCGTCGCGGACGGCGCCGCGGGCCCGGTAGGCGTTCTGCATGCTCATGAGGGTGGTGCGCTCGGCGCCGAAGCGCTCGACGACGGCATGGTAGATCTCGTGGCGGCGGGCGGACTCCACGTCGATGTCGATGTCCGGGAGGGTGGAGCGGTCGGTGGAGAGGAAGCGCTCCATGATCAGGCCGTTGGCCATGGGGTCGACATGGGAGATCCGCAGGGCGTGGTTGACGAGGGAGGAGGCGCCGGAGCCGCGGGCGGCCACGCGGATGCCCATGCCCTCGATGAGGTCGACGACGGCGGCCACGGTGAGGAAGTAGGAGGAGAAGCCGAGTCGGGTGATGATGCCGAGCTCGTGTTCGGCGCGGTCCTGCAGATCCCGGGCCGCCTGGCTGGTGCCGGGGAGGCCTCCCCCGGTGTGGAGGTGGGGGTAGCGGGCGAGGAGGCCGGTGCGGGTGCGCTCGCGCAGCACGTGCTCCGGGGGGCCGTCGATGCCGATGACGGCGGCCTCGGGGACGCGGGGCACGCCCCAGCCGAGGTCTGTCTCGGGGTCGAGCGCGCAGGCCTCGGCAAGGCTGCGGGTGGCCTCGAGCAGGGCGGCGGGTCGGTCGTCGGCGGCGGCGGCGACCTCGTGGGCGATGCGGTGCATGGCGGCGGTGGACTTGAGCCAGCCCTGCCCGTTGGGTTGCAGGTCGTGGAGGGCGTCGAGGGAGCTGAGGGCACGGACGGCGTCGAGGACGTCCGCGGTGGCGGCACCGTCCGGGGCCGCGTAGCGCACGGCGTTGGTCAGGACGGCGGGGATGCGGGCCTGGCGGGCGGCGCGGAGGGTCTTCACGGCGTGCCCGGTGTCGAGGCGGCGGCCGGGGGCGGAGAGGTGGGTGACGACGTCGGCGTGGGGGCTGCCTGCGGGCAGGGCCGCCTTCCAGCGGTGCAGGGCGGCGAGGCCGGCCGCGTACCGGCGGCGGGCCAGGTGGCGGCCGACGTCCGAGTCCGGGCCGAGGAGGACGAACAGCTCGGGGGTGGGCGGGTTGTCCCGGTTGGCGGCGGTGGGGACACGGCCGGCCGCCGCGGCGGCGAGCTCGGCGACGCTGGCCCAGGGGCTGCCACCTGCCGCTCCCCCGGTGGTGCGGGCGTGGGCGGCGGAGACGAGCTCGCACAGGGAGCGGTAGCCGGAGCCGTGGCAGCCTCCTCGGGCCAGCACGACCACGCGGCCGGCGTCCTCGTCCTCGCTCCACCGGACGGCCAGGTCCACGCCCACGATCGGGGTGATGCCGTGGCGCAGGCAGGCGCCCACGTGTTTGGCCATGCCGTAGAGCCCGTCCCGGTCGGTGCAGGCCAGCAGGTCCATGTCCGCGGCCGCGGCGGCGGCCACGAGGTCCTCGGGCCAGCTGACCCCGTAGTGGGCGCTGAACGCGGAGGCGACGTGCAGGTGGGCGAAGGGTGCGACGGTGCGTCCGGCCGCGGCGGCCCGGCTCATGCCGACCGCCTCAGATCCTGGGCGTGCTCGTGGACGCGCACGAGCCGCCACCGGCCGGAGTCCAGGTGGTGGGCGACGTCGAGGGTCTGCAGGGGCGCGGCGCCGGCCCGGGCCAGGCGGACCTGCAGCCGCCACATCTCGTGGTCCACGAGACCGGCGCCGCGGCCCTTCTCCGCGCGGACCTCCTCCGCCCACCAGCGGCGCCGCTCGAACCAGCGCATGGGGCGCTCTGCGAGGACGTAGTCCCGCCCGTTCCAGCGCAGCCCCTGCGGGGTGCCGTCTGCCCCGCACTCCACCGCCACCGACTGTGTGAGGACTCCCATTCTGCTTCTCTCCCTGTGCACTGCTGACCGGACCGACGACGGGGTGCCGTCGGGCGATGGGAGCGCGGCCCGTCCGGCGGACCGGACGCGGGGAAGAAGTGGGAAGGTGGGGCCGCACCCCCGATCGTACTCGAACATGTGTTCGAATGCGATGGGTGCGAACGTAGGGCAGCCGCCGGACACGTTAAGGACGCATGACCCCGAGACGGGCGAGGCCGGGAACGCCCTTTCGTGAGGCCGGCTGACCGAGTCCTGGCCGTGGGTCTCGAACCCGACCCTGGGGCGCACATGCACGAGAAAATCGTCTCTGGGCCGGAAGAAGTGCGCCGGCACGGCCCTGTGGACAATGCGAGCAGGACCACAATCCGTCTGCGTATACTCCGAACCAACCGGGCCTCGCATACCACGGGCACCGCACTGCGGGATCAGCGCGGGAGGCGCGGACACACGACGGACATCCAGTTGGAGGGGAAATGTCTCTCACCGCACCCGGGCGCGCCCTGCGCCGCCACCGATTCGCCCAGGCCGGCACGCTCAGCGTGGCCTTGGCGCTCACGCTGACCGCCTGCGGCGGGCAGTCCGAGCCCGCCGAGTCGTCGACGACGTCGCCCTCGTCCGCCAAGCCCGCCGTCGAGACGTCCGCGCCCGCGAGCACGAGCGCGACCGCGGGCGTCAGCTCATCCCCCACGGCCACGGAGAGCGGGTCCGGCGAATACGTGCCCGCGTCTGCCGACGGCCCCGCGCGGAACGTGCCCAAGCCGGAGATGCCCGCCGCCATGAAGGAAGAGACCAAGGAGGGCGCCGAGGCGGCGATTCGCTACTTCTGGGAGGCCATTTACTACACCGACCAGACCGGGGAAACTGCTGATTTTGATTCGACATACAGCGAATACTGCGAGCTTTGCCAAGCCGTATCCGACTCAACTGCCCAGCACTACAAAGAAGGTGGCTGGTCAACGGGAGAGCACACCTCGATCAAATCGTTAACTCTCACCCCGTCAGAGTTTGGCTACACCGCTACTCTTGTTCGTGACGCATCCGCTGTAGATGTCTTCGACTCACAGGGCGTTAGAGACGACTCTGCCAGTGGGGCGGAAACTCACGACGAGACCTGGCTGGCCGACGTAGTCTACGAACCCTCCAAGGGCCACTGGGTGATCGATGAAATGCAAAATCAACAGGATGCGCAATAATGCTTTCTATCTCGCGTATTCTGATTGCAATAGCAACTGCCTGCATCGCCCTAACGCTGATTCAAGCGCCATCGGCGCACGCACAGCGCGCGAATACCTGCACCGATGTTCCCATTAGCGGCAAGCGAGAAGACGTCGAATTTAGGATTCGAACGCAGTGCAAGAAACAGTCGCGAACACAGCCCCCTCAGCCGGCCTCCGAACCGGTATCCGAAGTTACCGCTCCAGGAGCCAGAGAAAAGCCGGCAATCGAGCAGCGCACTGTAGACGCCTGTTTCCCGAATCAAGAAAACAATTCCGATTTTGGGACGTGTCGCGAACAGACCGAGGCCTTTTGCCCAGAAGGGGCATGGGTACGTGAGCAGTTCGTCGACACAACTCGCCCAGATAGGGATCCCTACTACAGCCGGCCGGAATGCGTTACTGCGGTTTCGCCAGGCCCAGCAACAGACGGCGCCCCGCCCGTCTCCATCGACGAGGTCCGCACGCTCCTCGTGCTGAAGCCTGAGATCCGGTCGGACAATGGCGGACGCGGGATCCGCAATGCGGAGACCAACTTCTACGCAGACGCCGAGACGCGCACGCTCGTCACCACCCTCAACGGGGTCGAGGTCGAACTCCGCGCCACGCCGGTGAGCTTCCGCTGGGACTACGGGGACGGGTCCCCCACCAAGACCACCTCGGTCGCAGGCCAGAGCCAGCCGGAGTTCAACGTCCCCACCCCCACGAGCCACGTGTACGAGGACACCGGGCAGTACACGGTCCGCCTCACCACCGTCTACATCGGCGAATACCGGGAGGCCGGGGGCGAGTGGGTGCTCATCCCGGGCACCATCAGCCTCGACTCGGCCCCCGTCACCGCGGACATCTGGCGCACCATCACCCGCAATGTCGCCGATGACTGCAGCGTCGACTCCTCAGCCTGGGGCTGCACCGGCCCCATCGAATCCACTCCGGCCGGCTGAGCACAGACCGCGGGGCGGCCGACGGTCTCCCGTCCACCGCCCCGCGGCCCACTCGTCGGGCAGGTGCGTCAGACCCGGCGCACCCACCCCCGGGCCAGGAACACGAGTCCCGCGCCGACGGCCGCGAGCGCTCCGAGCGCGCCCGCCGGCACCTCACGCCCGGTCTCGACCGTGTCCGGGGTCGTGTGGGCGTCCTCCCCCGCCGGCACGTTCAGGGCCCGGGGCTTCTGCCCATCCGCGAGCGACTCCACGAGTGCGAAGACGTCGGACCGCTCCGCGTCCTGGGTGATGATGACGTCCTCACTCCTGGTCACCCCGTCCAGCGACCAGTCGCGAACGAGGCGGTCGTCGGTCGGGTATGTCGCGTCGGCGAGGTAGTGAAACCCGGTGAAAATTCCAACGCGGTGTCGCGCCAGAGGGTGCCCCAGCGCGGACCCCACGAGAGTTCCGCGACCGACGCGTCGTCGCCCTGGCGCTTGGACCACAATGGCAGCTCCACGCCCGGCTCGGCGTACTTCAGCGCGAGGACCCGCTCGGGGTAGTCCCCAAACACGGGGTCGGCCCGGCTGTGCTCGCCCCACGCGTAGACGAGCCCGGCAGAGGGGCCTCTGTTGCCCTCCGGAATGCCGGCGGTCTCGTCGTCGAGGGCGGCCACCGGGGTGCCGCCCACGGACAGGGTGAACAGGAGATGACCGTCTCCGGCCTCACCGCGGCACCGCGCTTCCGCGTCTCACGGGCAGGTCATCCCCGTCGCCCCGTCTCTCAGAGCAGCGTTCCCTGCTGCTCTCTCATCTCCTGGATCAGTTCTGGCCCGTTGTTCCGGACGTTCCCCACGGCGCTCCCCACGGGCCGCAGCGACCAGCCCGCCGCGACGTCGTACGCGCCGGCGCACACCTGGCCCACGAGGGCGTCGGCTTCTTCGGCAGACCCGAGCGTGTCCGGAGCGAGCCACCGGTCCATCGTCTCGGCATCCATGGGCACGGGCAGCCGGTCGTGCAGCTGGCCGAGCGCGGCGAGCACCGGATCGTCGTCGTCCGCGTCGGGCGCGGCCATGGTGAGGATCGTCGTCGAGAGGACCCAGGCGTCCTCCCCCGCGGCCTTGGCCTCGGGGTCCTGCCACCACTCGTACAGGCCGGCGAACCAGATGACCGGCCCCTCGCCGTCCCCGGCCCCGGCCGGGTGCACGTAGTAGGACTGCTTCTTCGCGGCCCGCCCGTCGGGACCCTTGGCACCAGGCTCCGGCGCCTTCCACTCGTAGTAGCCCTCCACCGGCACGGCGCAGCGGCGGGCGCGGACGGCGGCCCGGAACGTCGGCTTGGAGGCCACGGTCTCCGAGCGCGCGTTGAACGCACGGGACCCCACGGACAGCTCCTTCGCCCACGGCGGCACCAGGCCCCAGCGGGCCACGTGGATCCGCCGGGTCACCCCGGCACCGCCGTCGCCCCCACGGGCGCCTCCGGCACCGCCGTCGTCCGCGTGCGCCACGAGGATCGGCACCTCGGCTGTCGGCGCCACGTTCCAGCTCTGGCGCAGCACCAGCTCCTCATTCGTCTCGGCATCGCCCAGGGCCACCAGGTCGCTCGTGGCGCGGGCCATCACGTAGCGGCCGCACATGTCAGCGGTCCCTCCCGTCCCGGCCGCGCTCGACATACATCCACACGATGCCGAGGGCGAAGCCCATCATCGCGCAGCCGATCACGGTGCCCCAGGGCCTCTCGGTGCCCAGTCCGAACACCACGCCCAGGCCGACCCCGATCAGCAGCCCCACCAGCGGGATGCGCCACTGCGCGAGCGTGTCGGCACCGGCCGGAGCACCGGCTGGAGCCTCGTACGCCTCGTCCTCGTCTCTGCCATGTCGTGCCACGGTTCGCCCCTCCGTTCGCATCGATGTTGCGGGTCAGGTTGCAGTCTCCCCCGGCCGCCGTGGTGACGCCACACACCAGGCCCCCGGCTGCCCACCGATGCGTCGCACAGGGTCCTGTGATGGGATGGGCAGAACGAGCCCGCACGCCGCGCCGCCTCACGCATGCGCGGCATCGGGCAGATCCCCACCACCAGGAGGAACAACGTGTCCCAGAAGGTCCGCGGCGTCGTCGCCATGGCGAAGGACGCCCCCGTCACCATCGAGACCATCGTCATCCCCGATCCGGGACCCGGCGAGGCCGTCGTCGACATCAAGACCTGCGGCGTCTGCCACACGGATCTGCACTACCAGCAGGGCGGGATCGGCGACGAGTACCCGTACCTGCTCGGCCACGAGGCCACGGGTGTGGTCTCCGCGATCGGCGAGGGCGTCGACCACGTCAAGGTCGGCGACACCGTGATCCTCAACTGGCGCGCCGTGTGCGGCGAGTGCCGCGCGTGCCGGAAGGGCGAACCGAAGTACTGCTTCAACACCCACAACGCGACCCAGAAGATGACCCTGGAGGACGGCACGGAGCTGTCCCCGGCCCTGGGCATCGGGGCGTTCGCGGACAAGACGCTCGTCCACGCCAAGCAGTGCACCCAGGTCGACGGCGTCGACACGCCCGAGGAACAGGCCGCGGTCGGCCTGCTCGGCTGCGGGATCATGGCCGGCATCGGCGCGGCCATCAACACCGGCGAGGTCAAGCGCGGCGAGTCCGTGGCCGTGATCGGCTGCGGCGGCGTCGGCGTGGCCTCGATCGCCGGGGCGAAGCTCGCCGGCGCCACCACGATCATCGCGGTGGACATCGACGCCAAGAAGCTCGCCAAGGCCAAGGAGCTCGGCGCCACCCACACCGTGAACTCGAAGGACGAGGACCCCGTGGAGGCCATCCGCGCGGTGACCGGCGGCTTCGGCGCCGACGTGGTCATCGAGGCGGTCGGCCGCCCGGAGACCTACGAGCAGGCGTTCTACGCCCGGGACCTGGCCGGCCGCGTCGTCTTGGTGGGCGTGCCCACCCCCGGCATGGAGCTGGAGCTGCCCCTGCCGGAGGTGTTCGGCCGCGGCGGCGCGCTGAAGTCCTCGTGGTACGGCGACTGCCTGCCGGAGCGCGACTTCCCGATGCTCGTGGACCAGTACCGCCTGGGCCGCCTGCCGCTGGACGAGTTCGTCACGGAGACCATCGCTCTCGATGAGGTGAACGAGGCCTTCGAGACGATGAAATCCGGCGACGTCCTGCGCTCGGTGGTGGTGCTCTGATGGCGCGCATCGATCACCTGGTCACCTCTGGCACGTTCTCCCTGGACGGGGAGACGTTCGACGTGGACAACAACGTGTGGATCGTCGGCGGCGCGGAGCAGTGCGTCGTCATCGACCCGGCCCATGACGCCTCGGCCGTCTGGAAGAAGGTGAACGGCCGCCAGGTGCTGGCCATCGTCCTCACCCACGGCCACGACGACCACATCCGCCAGGTCCAGGAGTTCCGCCAGATCGTGGACGCCCCCGTGCTGCTCCACCCCGCAGACCGCATGCTCTGGGACGACGTCTTCCCCGACGAGGAGCCCGACGGCGCGCTCGCCGAGGGCGACGTCCTGCGCGTGGCCGGCGTCGAGCTGCGGGTGCTGCACACCCCCGGTCACTCCCCCGGCTCGGTCTGCCTGTACGCCCCCGCCCTGGGCGAGGCCGGCGACGACGGCGCCCCGACCGGCGTCGTGTTCTCCGGCGACACCCTGTTCCAGGGCGGGCCCGGCGCCACCGGCCGCTCGTACTCGGACTTCGACACGATCATCGAGTCCATCCGCGAGCGCCTGCTCCCGCTGCCGGAGGCCACCGTGGTCCACACCGGCCACGGCGACTCCACCACGATCGGCACGGAGAAGCCGCACCTGCAGGAGTGGATCGACCGCGGCCACTGAGGACGCGCCGAGGTGGGGAAGAATGGTCCCCCGTGACCATCCTCCCCGCCTCGCCACCTCCCTCCGTGATCCTGCTCGGCGGCGCGTCGGGCTCCGGCAAGTCCTACCTGGCCCGGCAGCACGGCCGACCCCACCTCTCGCTCGATGCGTTCTACCGTCCGCAGTCCGACGACGGCGCCGCGGGTGGGCCCGGCCCCGTGTTCCCGCGCACCCCGTATGGCGAGATCGACTGGGACCACCCCGGAACGTGGGATGAGCAGGCGGCCGTGGACGCGGTCGTCGAACTGCTCGAGGAGGGCGCCACGCGCGTGCCCGACTACGACATCTCCACGTCCTCCGTCCGCGGGCACAGCACCGTCGCGCTCGAGCCGGGCGGGGTGATCGTGGCGGAGGGCATCTTCGCCGAGCGCATGCCCGCCGCCCTGGACCGGGCCGGAGTCCGCTACGCGGCCTGGTACATCGACCAGGCGCGGACCACGACGGCGGCCCGCCGGTTCGTGCGCGATGTCGCCGAACGCCGCAAGCCGGTGCCGTTCCTCGTGCAGCGGGGCTGGTCCCTGTACCGGACGGACGCGGCGCGCCGGGCGGCGGCCGTGGCGGCCGGCTTCACCCCGCGACGCAAGCGGGAGATCATCGCGGATCTCACGGCCTGACGGGCCGCCCGCAGCCGGGCCGCCCGTGCCCTCAGCCGGCGGTGCCCGCGGTGAGGACGGCGAGCTGCTCGTCCACGACCTCGAGCCCGGCGGCGGCCCACGCCGTGTACTCCTCCCGCAGGGCCGCGGCGAACGCGGGAACGCTCACCCCGGGACGCACGTCCTCGGCCGCGCCCGCCGTACGGGGATCCATGTCCAGGCCGAGCTCCCGGTAGACGTCGACGAGCACGGCCCGCAGCGGGGCGGGGTCGGACACCACCACGTGGGTGGAGAACAGGAACGCCCCCTTCACCACCCGCTGCGCGGAGCCGGCCAGCTTCACCGGGTATGTCGGCGCAGGACCCTGCACGGAGAACTCGCCCGGGCAGTACTCCCCCGGAATCTCGCCCACGGAGGCGGGCACGTCCATGCGCGCGAACGCCCGCACGAACAGGTCGGCGAACTCCGCGAACCGGGCCTGCTGCGTGAGCGCCGCGTCCTCCTGCTGGCTCAGGTGGTCCACCACCAGGCAGCCGTGGTGGTAGGCCGCCGCCCGTCCGCCGGCCCGGCGCACCACCGGCTCGAAGCCGTGGGCGCGGGCCGCCGCGGCCGCGGCCTCGAAGCCGGGCAGCCGGGCGTCGCGCTGGCCGAACGCGACCGTCGGTTCGGGCACGTACACGCGGATCAGGCCGTCGAGGGCCCTTCCCTCGGCCGCGGCGGCGCGGAAGACGGCCAGCTCGTCCATGGCCCAGTCGAGGTCTTCGACGGCCCCGAGGGTCCGCTCCTGCACGGCCCAGCGCAGCCGGGGAGCTGCGCTCACAGGCCGCCCTCGGCCGGCCAGGAGCGCAGGGTGAGGGTCTGCTCGGCGTGGGCGAAGGGGCCGTCGTCGTCGTGGAGGACGGTGCTGGTCAGGCCCACGCCGTCCGGGCCCACCGTGACCTGCCCCGCGAGGCCGAGCCAGTGGCCGGTGGGCTCGCGGTACAGGTGGATCTGCAGGTCCACGTTGGGGAAGAACCACCCGCCCGGTTTCGCCGGCAGGGCCGGGGCGATCCCGTTGGCCGCGTCGGTGAGGCTGATCAGGCGCACCAGGTCGCTCGTGCTCTCCCCCGCCACCATCTCGCGGTCCGTGGTGAGCCACACCCGGCCGTGGCCCGGCCCGTGGCCGGGCAGGACGACGCCGTCGAGGGAGGCGATGTACCCGCCTCCCCATCCGTGGAGCGCGTTGTGCGACTGCGCCTGCGAGCGCGGCGGGAGGGGCTCGTCCGGCAGCTGGGCGACGGCGGAGGTGTCCGAGGTGGACAGCAGCCAGGCGCGCAGGGTCAGCACGGTGCGGCCCCGGGCGTGGAGCACGGACTCGACGAGCTCGATGGTGCGGCCCGGACGCAGGGTGCGCGTGACCACCTCGAGCTCGCCCGACCAGAGCGTGCCCAGGATGTCGTAGGAGAGCCGTCCCACCCGCAGCCCGGGAGTGGTCTCGTGCGCAGCCACCTCGTGCAGCAGCAGGCCCGAGACGGCGGCCATGTGCATCTCCTCTTCCCGCCATGCGCCCTGGGCGTGCACGGTGGAGCGCACGCGGGAGGTGCGGACGCCGTCGGCGTCCACGGTGGGCTCGCCGAGGCGGACGTAGAAGGCCAGGGGATCGCCGGCGACGGAGGTCGCGGGGGTGGAGGTGATGTCGGTCATGGGCCGAAGTCTGCCAGAACGACGACGACGGCCGGTGACGTCCCCGCGGGATGTCACCGGCCGTCGTCGTGCGGACCGAGCCGGGGTTCAGCGGCGCATGACCTTGCGGGCGATGCCGTTGCCGATCAGCTGCAGCGCCTGGACGAACACGATCACCACGATCACGGCCAGCCAGGTGACCTCCGGACGGAACCGGTTGTAGCCCTCCACGATGGCGAAGTTGCCGACGCCGCCGCCGCCGATGATGCCCGCCATCGCGGACATGTCCACGAGCGAGATGATCACGAACGTGAAGCCGAGGATCAGCGGGCCGAGGGCCTCGGGCAGCACCACGGCGCGCACGATCCGCATGCGGGAGGCGCCCATCGCGCGGGCGGCCTCGATCACGCCGGGGTCCAGCGAGACGAGGTTCTGCTCCACGATGCGGGCGATGCCGAACGTGGACGCCCAGATCATGCAGAACACCACGGCGGTGTTGCCGATGCCGGTGCCGAGCACCGCGATGGTCAGCGGCTGCAGGGCGGCGATGAGGATGACGAACGGGATGGGCCGGATGAGGTTCACGATGAAGTTCGTGACCAGGTAGACGGCACGGTTGGCGAAGATGCCGCCCGGGCGCGTGGTGTAGAGGACGAGCCCGACCAGCAGGCCGAGGATGCCGCCGAGGATGAAGGACCAGCCGACCATGTAGAGGGTGTCCCCCACGGCGGTCATCAGCTCGGGGCCGTAGTACCCCCAGTCGAGGTTCTGGAATCGGTCGATCACTGGTGCACCTCCTGCACGTCTCCGGCGCCGGCCAGGTCCGCGACAAACGCGTCCACCGCGGCGGCCTCGCCCGTGAGCGCCACGGTGAGCAGGCCGTACGCGGAGTCCTTGGTGGCGGACATGCCGCCGTGGACGATCTCGAAGCCCACGCCGCGCGTCGATGCGGTGCCGAGCACCGCCGAGACCGCGGCGGAGTCCTTGAGCGAGACCATGATCAGCCGACCCTCGGTGCGCGCCCGGATGCGGGCCACCTCCTCGGCATTCGGCCGGTCCTTGAGCGCCGTGGCCACGAAGGACGCGGCGTCGGCGGAGTGGGCGGGCCGAGAGAAGAGGTCGTAGACCTTGCCGGACTCCACCACGCGGCCGCTGTCCATCACGGCGACGCGGTCGGCGATCGAGCGGATGACCTCCATCTCGTGGGTGATGGCCACGATCGTGACCCCGAGCTCCTCGTTGACGCGGCGCAGCACGGAGAGCACCTCGTGCGTCGTCGAGGGATCCAGGGCGCTGGTGGCCTCGTCTGCGAGCAGGATCTCCGGCTCGGCGGCCAGGGCGCGGGCGATGCCGACGCGCTGCTTCTGGCCGCCCGAGAGCTGCTCCGGGTAGTGCTTGGCCTTGTCCGCCAGGCCGACGAACTCGAGCAGCTCCGCCACGCGAGCGCGGCGTTTGGACCGCGGCCAGCCGGCCGTGTCCAGAGCAAACTCGATGTTCCCGGCCACCGTGCGGGAGGTCAGCAGGTTGAACTGCTGGAACACCATGCCGATGCGGGTGCGCAGCGGACGCAGCTTCGCTTCGGAGAGATGGGAGACCTGCTGGCCCAGCACCGTGACGGTGCCCGACGTCGGCTTCTCCAGCCCGTTGATCATGCGGATCAGGGTGGACTTGCCGGCGCCGGAGAAGCCGATGACGCCGAAGACCTCGCCGCGGTTCACGGCGAGCGAGACGTCGTCCACGGCCTTCACACCGGCACCCTTCTTGGCGGCGTAGACGCGGCTGACGTGGTCGAAGACGATGACCGGCTCCCCCGGGGCGCCCGCGGAGGGGCGCCCCGGGGTGACCGCGTCACGGTCGGACGTATGGGAACCTGCCATGGATCAGGCGCCCTGCTTCGCGATCGCGTCCTGGTACTGCTTCAGGGTCTCGTCGATCTGGGCGGTGTCGAGCTGCACCGGCACGCTCGTGCCGGAGGAGAGCTTCGCGGACTCATCCAGCACGGGCTGCTCGTGGTACAGGGCCGCGATCTTCTTGTAGGTCTCGTTGTCGCGGTCCTCGCGACGCACGGCGAAGCCGTTGACGTACGGCTTGGCGGAGTCGTCCTCGGGGTCGTCCTTGAACAGGGCGGTGTTCGTGTCGATGCCGGCGTCCGCCGAGAAGGTGTTGTTGATGACCGCGCCCTGCACGGACTCGAGCGCGTTCACGGTCTGCTGCGCGGCCACGGGCTGCACCGTCACGGTGGAGGCGGCCTCGTCGATGTCGCGGACCTCCGGGCGGATGGTCTCATTGGACAGCTTCAACAGGCCGGCGGCGACGAGCACATTGATGGCACGGGCCTGATTCACGGTGTCGTTCGGGATGGCGACGGTGTCGCCCTTCTTGAACTCGGAGACGTCCGTGTACTTCTTGGAGTACAGGGGCAGCGGGATGATCTCGGTGGTCCCGATCATCGTCAGGTCCTTGCCGGAGGCCTGGTTGTAGTCGGCCAAGTAGGCGATGTGCTGGAACCAGTTCATGTCGATGTCGCCGTTGTCCAGCGCCGGGTTCGGCTGCGTGTACTCGGTGAAGTTGCGGATCTCGACGTCGATGCCGTGCTTCTCCTTCGCGAGCTTCACCAGGGCGCGGTGCGACTCGTTCTCGGACACGACGCCGATGCGCACGGTCTGGGCGCCGTCGTCGCTCTTCTCCTCGGCCTGCGAGTTGCAGGCGGTCAGGGCGAACGCGCCGACGGCGGCCAGGGACAGGCCGGCGAAGGAGCGGCGGGAGATGTTCGAGGGGGTCGTCATGGGGTTCTCCTTGGAGGACGGTGCGACGTCGCCGGCGCGGGTGGGCACGGCGGGTGCGGAACGGTGCGGGGTGGGCCGTGCGGTGGGTGATTCCCCGCGGGGCACAGCACGGCGGGCGGGGGGCGAGAGACGCCCCGAGCCGGAGGCCGGGATCCTTTCGAACGCTGCTCTTGCCCGTCCCCCAGTCACCGCGGGCTCCCCTCGAGGGGTCTGCGCGCAGCGGAGGCGGGCCGCTTCTCGGTCCGTTGCCACCCGTGAACATGGGGTTGGCGAGCGGCTCGTCGTGGGACCACGTGGACCCGCCGAGGCGGGGTCCACAGCCGCTTCTCCTGAAGCTGGGCCCAAGCGTATCGCAGCGTGTGCGCTCCATCGGGCAGGGCGGTGACGCGCAGCGTCATACTGCGGGCCCGGGTGTCGACGTGTGATGCCCCCGCGAGACGACGACGGCCGGGCGCCTCCGCGGGGAGGCGACCGGCCGTCGTCGGGACGGGGCTCAGGCGGGCGAGGTCAGAAGTCCCAGTCCTCGTCCTCGGTGTTCTCGGCCTTGCCGATCACGTAGGAGGAGCCGGATCCGGAGAAGAAGTCGTGGTTCTCGTCCGAGTTCGGGGAGAGCGCGGAGAGGATCGCGGGGTTCACGTTCGTGGTCTCGGCCGGGAACATGGGCTCGTAGCCCAGGTTCATCAGCGCCTTGTTCGCGTTGTAGTGCAGGAACTTCTTCACGTCCTCGGCCAGGCCGACGGCGTCGTAGAGGTCATGGGTGTACTCGACCTCGTTCTCGTACAGCTCGAACAGCAGCTCGAAGGTGAACGCCTTGAGCTCCTCCCGCTTCTCCTCAGGCAGGGTCTCGATGCTCCGCTGGTACTTGTAGCCGATGTAGTACCCGTGCA
This sequence comes from Micrococcus sp. GbtcB5, assembly GCF_019091605.1. NCBI lineage: Bacteria > Bacillati > Actinomycetota > Actinomycetes > Micrococcales > Micrococcaceae > Micrococcus > Micrococcus sp. GbtcB5. The sequence goes on along the minus strand of NZ_JAGXJK010000019.1, from coordinate 10,450 downwards.
CGGCCTCGTCGCGGATGATCAGGCGGATCAGGTCGGCGGTGTTGGTGAGGCGGGCGTGCGCGGAGAGGTACATGGGCCAGTAGAAGCCCGAGTAGAAGAGGAAAGACTCGAGCAGGGTGGAGGCGATCTTCTTCTTGTACGGGTCCTGGCCGTCATAGCGCTCCACGATCAGGCCGGCCTTGGCCTGCAGGTTCCGGTTCTCACGGGACCAGCGGAACGCCTCGTCGATCTCCGGGGTGGAGGCCAGCGTGGAGAAGATCGAGGAGTACGACTTCGCGTGCACCGACTCCATGAACGCGATGTTCGTGAGGACGGCCTCCTCGTGCGGGGTCATGGCGTCCGGGATGAGGGAGACGGCGCCCACGGTGCCCTGGATCGTGTCCAGCAGCGTCAGGCCCGTGAACACGCGCATGGAGAGCAGTCGCTCCTCATCCGTGAGGTGGGACCAGGACTGGACGTCGTTGGACAGCGGCACCTTCTCCGGCAGCCAGAAGTTGTTGACGAGGCGGTTCCACACCTCCACATCCTTCTCGTCCTGAATGCGGTTCCAGTTGATCGCCTCGACGAGGTGGGACTGCTGGGTCTCGGTCACGGCAGGGCACATCCTTCAGAAGAATTCGTTGAGAATCCGCGGATTCCGGGGGCTCACGGGAGCACGGTCATCGGGGCGCGGGTCCCGGACAGTCTAGGCCCGCAGGTGCAGCGGCAGCCACTCGGGCAGGTCCGGGCTCACAACGTCGTGGGCCCGCCCCGTCCGTCCGTGCGCGCCGCCCCGCTTCGAGGCGGGAAATCGAGCGCACCCGCGCTCAGAAGCGCGGAATACGCGGGATTTCCCGCCTCGAAGGGTCGGCTGTCAGAGCATGCAGCTGACGCAGCCCTCGACCTCGGTGCCCTCCAGCGCGAGCTGGCGCAGGCGGATGTAGTAGATCGTCTTGATGCCCTTCGTCCACGCGTAGATCTGCGCGCGGTTCAGGTCACGGGTGGTGGCCGTGTCCTTGAAGAACAGCGTCAGGGACAGACCCTGGTCCACGTGCTGCGTCGCCGCGGCGTACGTGTCGATGATCTTCTCGTAGCCGATCTCGTACGCGTCCTCGTAGTACTCGAGGTTCTCGTTGGTGAGGTACGGCGCCGGGTAGTACACGCGGCCGAGCTTGCCCTCCTTGCGGATCTCGATCTTTGAGGCCACCGGGTGGATCGAGGAGGTCGAGTTGTTGATGTACGAGATCGAACCCGTCGGCGGGACGGCCTGCAGGTTGCGGTTGAAGATGCCGTGCTCCATGACGGAGGCCTTCAGCTCACGCCAGTCGTCCTGCGTGGGCAGGGCGATGCCGGCCTCAGCGAACAGCTCGGCGACGCGCTCGGTGGCGGGCGCCCACTCCTGGTCCGTGTACTTGTCGAAGAACTCCCCCGAGGCGTACTTCGAGTCCTCGAACCCGCCGAACCGCTGGCCGGTCTCGATCGCGATCCGGTTCGAGGCACGCAGCGCGTGGAACAGCACCGCGTAGAAGTACATGTTCGTGAAGTCGATACCCTCCTCGGAGCCGTAGTGGACGCGCTCGCGGGCCAGGTAGCCGTGGAGGTTCATCTGCCCCAGGCCGATGGCGTGGGAGGCCGCGTTGCCCTTGGCGATGGACGGCACCGACTGGATGTCGGACATGACCGACACGGCCGTCAGCGCCCGGATCGCGGTCTCCACGGACCGGCCGAAGTCCGGCGAGTCCATGGTCTTGGCGATGTTCATCGAGCCGAGGTTGCACGAGATGTCCTGGCCCACGTGGGCGTAGCTCAGGTCCTCGTTGTACTCGGAGGCCTCGGAGACCTGCAGGATCTCGGAGCACAGGTTGGACATGGTGATGCGGCCCTTGATCGGGTTCGCGGCGTTCACGGTGTCCTCGAACACGACGTACGGGTAGCCGGACTCGAACTGGATCTCGGCGATGGTCTGGAAGAACTCGCGCGCGTTGATCTTGGTCTTCTTGATCCGCGCGTCGTCGACCATCTCGTAGTACTTCTCGGTCACGGAGATCTCGGAGAACGGCACCCCGTAGACACGCTCGACGTCGTACGGCGAGAACAGGTACATGTCCTCGTTCTTCTTCGCCAGCTGGAACGTGATGTCCGGGATCACGACGCCGAGGGAGAGGGTCTTGATGCGGATCTTCTCGTCCGCGTTCTCGCGCTTGGTGTCGAGGAAGCGGTGGATGTCCGGGTGGTGCGCGTTGAGGTACACCGCTCCGGCGCCCTGGCGCGCGCCGAGCTGGTTGGCGTAGGAGAAGGAGTCCTCGAGGAGCTTCATCACGGGGATGACGCCGGAGGACTGGTTCTCGATCTGCTTGATGGGCGCGCCGTGCTCGCGGATGTTGGTCAGCGAGAGGGCCACGCCACCGCCGCGCTTGGACAGCTGCAGGGCGGAGTTGATGCCGCGGGCGATCGACTCCATGTTGTCCTCGATGCGCAGCAGGAAGCAGGAGACGAGCTCGCCGCGCTGCTTCTTGCCCGAGTTGAGGAACGTGGGGGTGGCCGGCTGGAAGCGGCCGGCGATCATCTCGTCCACCAGGTGGGTGGCCAGCTCCTGGTCGCCCCGGGCCAGGTGGAGGGCGACGACGGCGACGCGGTCCTCGTAGCGCTCGAGGTAGCGCTTGCCGTCGAAGGTCTTCAGGGCGTACGAGGTGTAGAACTTGAACGCGCCGAGGAATGTCGGGAAGCGGAACTTGGCCTTGTAGGCACGATCGAACAGGCCCCGGATGAACTCGAAGGGGTACTGCTCGAACGTCTCGGTCTCGTAGTAGTCGTTCTTCTGCAGGTAGTCGAGCTTCTCCTCCAGGTCGTGGAAGAACACCGTGTTGGTGTTGACGTGCTGCAGGAAGTACTGGCGCGCGGCCGCGTGGTCGGCCTCGAACTGGATGCGACCGTCGGCGCCGTAGAGGTTCAGCATGGCGTTGAGCTCGTGGTAGCCGAGGTTCTGCCACTCGGCGGGCATGTTCTTCGCCTGGCGGATGAGGTCCGCCTCGGTGGGTGCGGTGGTGGTCATGTCCACAGTCCTTCCAGGCCGCCGCGGACGCGTTCGACGTCGTCGGGCGTGCCCATCAGCTCGAATTTGTACATGAGGGGCACCTGGCACTTGCGGGAGATGATGTAGCCGGCCAGGCAGTAGCCCTCATGGAAGTTGGTGTTCCCGGACGCGATCACGCCCCGAATCCAGTGACGGTTCTCCGGGACGTTGAGGAACTTGATCACCTGCTTCGGGACCGCGCCCGGCCCGCTGCCCCCGCCGTAGGTGGGGGTCATCAGGACGTACGGGGCGGTGGCCCCGAGGGTGGGCTCCCGGGTGATCAACGGCAGTCGAGCCACCCGGTCCTCGGGCAGCTCGAGCTTCTCGACGAAGCGGTGCGTGTAGTTGGAGGCGGAGGAGAAGTAGATCAGTCCCGCGTCGGTGGGGACGAGCCCCTGCGCCTCGGCCGAGCGGATGTGGCTCGGGTCCGCGGCGACGGTCATGTCGGCTCCGGTCAGGCCACCGATGCCGCGGCGGACTCGGCGAGCTCGGCGATCTTGTCCGGGCGGAAGCCGGACCAGGAGTCGGTCTCGGTGACGACGACGGGGGCCTGCATGAAGCCGAGGGCACGGACGCGCTCGAGGGCGGCGGGGTCCTGGGACATGTCCACGACCTCGTAGGCGATGCCCTTCTTGTCCAGTGCACGGTAGGTGGCGTTGCACTGCACGCAGGCCGGCTTGGTGTACACGGTGACGGTCATGGCGATCCCTGTTCCTTCGTGGTCTCTGGTGGTCTGCGGGTGTCGGCGCGGCGCTCGCGAGGTGCATCGCGGGGCGTGCCGAACATCTGCGTCGATACTACATCTAGTGATCACGGCCGGGAACCATCCCTACATGTAGTAGTCACACCGCTGTAGTTACGTATCCCCACCCTCTGCCCATCCTGTCCACACCCTGCTGTGCGAGACGATCCGCGCGGACATGCGGGACACGCCGGGACCGAGGTCGACTGTCCACAGCCGGTGGAGATCTCGGGGCCGGGTTCCCACAGCCGGAAAGTCGAGTTCGCCACGTCTGCGAGCGGCGTGTCCGACCCCCGCGGACCACTACATGTAGGAGCCCGCCGCCGGCCGGCACCGGAATACCCCGTCACCACCGGGGGTTGCCCCGGCATGAGCACCTCTCCCACCGTCACCCGCAATGACGCCGAGTCCCGTTACGAGCTCCACGACGGCGGCACCCTGCTCGCCGTCCTCGACTTCCGGGACAACGGCGCGGCCGTCTCCCTGAACCGGGCGTTCACCATCCCCGTGCACCGCGGCCGGGGCCACGCCGCCGCGCTGACCGCGGGCGCCGTCGAGGACATCGAGACGAACGGCGGCCCCGCGGGGGGCCGCCGCATCGTGCCGATGTGCTGGTACGTCGCCCAGTGGTTCGACGAGCACCCGGAGAAGAGCGCGGTGCTCGCGCCCCGCTGACCGGAGCGGTCAGACCGCGAGGCGGTGCCGGCGCACCACGGCCAGGACGCCCGCGGCCAGCACCGCGACGGCGACGGGCCACGCCGCCGGACCACGCCCGGTCTCGACCGTGTCCGGCACCGTGTGCTCGCCGTCGGCCGGGTCCGCAGGGGTCTCGGGCTCCGCCGGCGAGGTGGGAGTGTCGGGATCGGCCGGCTGACCCGGAGCCAGAGCGTCGTCGAACAGACCGGCCACGGGGAAGGTCACGAACCCCGGGATCCGCCCGTTCTCCCAGTCGTAAAGGTCCACGCGGGGGTCGCCGAACCGCACGGTCACCGTCCGCGTCGTCGTCACGCCGTCCCTCGTGGCCCGCGGGGTGACGGTGTCGGATCCGGTGAAGCCCTCGGGCGCCTGGTAGACGTAGCCGCGCGGACCGCCGGTCTCCTCCTCCGTCACCTCGACGGCCCGGCCCTCGGCCGGGCCCGCGACGAGCGTCAGCGGCGCTGCCTCATCGCCCGTGTTCGAGGAGATGAACACGTATCGCTCCCCCGGCGCCGCGAGCAGGGTGGTGTCCCAGACGGTGGGGAGCATGTGGAAGCCGAGCTCATGACGCTGGTCGGCGCGCAGTGGCTCGCCCGGGTCAGCATCGGTGAGGTCGGCGTCCGGACCGTAGGTGAGGGCGGCCACCTCGCCGCCCAGGACGTAGAGGGCGTAGACGACGGGGCCGGTCCCCGACTCGCCCAGGCTCCGCCGGGCCGCGGCGACGTCGAAGTCACCGCGCTCCAGCTCGTCGTCGTACGTGAACGGGACCTCGGTCTCGGCGCCGCGGGCCTCCCCCTCCAGCACCGGAGCCACCGTCAGGCGGACGTCGGACTCGTCCACCTCGAACTCGGTGCCGAAGGAGGCGCCGGTCTCACCCTCCGCGCTGGCCACGAGGAAGGATCCGCCAGGCAGGCCGTGCTCGGCGGTCCATCCGGCGGGGTGGGCGGGTGAGGCGAGGGCGGGGGTCGCCCCCACGAGAAGGACGCCGGCGCCCAGGGCGGCGGCGAGGCGGGTTGGTCGGGCGGTGCGCATCGTGCTCCTCCAGGGGTGCGGTGCTGCGACGGGCCGAAGGGTTCCCCGGCTCGGACGCCCGAGGTCGACCGGATGCCGCACTCGCCGCGTCGGCACGAATCTACGCCGCACGGACGTGATGCGGGTCACCGTCCGGTGACGAAGCGCTATCGACTCGGTCACGGCGACGCCCGATGCGGATCGGGCCGGCCTGCCGACGCGGCGCGTCAGCGGGACGCGCTGGGCGAGGGGCTTGCCCCGGAGGAGGGGCGCGGGGTGGCCTGCGCCGTGTCGGCCGGGCTGGGCGACGGGCTCGCCGATGCGGCGTCCCGCCCCCGCTGGTCCTCGGCGTCCCGGCCGGACGCGCTGGCGGAGCCCGAAGCGCTGGAGGAACTGGGCGAGCTCGACGACGGCAGCACCGGCTTCTGGGTGGCGCGGAAGTTGCGCACCCGCTGCACCGGCTCCGGGACGAAGTCCGAGGGGACGGAGCCGCCGTCGGCGCCGGTGCCCTCGATCTTGATGGGGCCGGTGAACCCGGACGGTTCCGCCGTGCGCGCCCCGCTCGACCCGATCACGCCCATCTCCCCGAGCGTCGCGGCCAAACTCTCCAGCTCCTTGCGATGGCCCTCGACCACGCTGGAGGCCAGCTCCTTCGCCGCGTCGTCCGAGCCGTCCTCCGCCTCCGTGGCGGAGATCGTCAGCGCGCCCTGATAGAGGCGGCGCATCTGGAGCAGGTAGATCCGTCCTGCCTCCTCCGGCTCGGCGGCGGCCAGCACGTTCTTCTCCCGGTCGGACAGGAGTCCGGCGCGCAACTCGTCGCCCACGATCTGGGTCGGCTCCGCGTCCTCCGTGGACTCGGGCTGCGCAGACGGGGTCGACTCGGCACCCGCACCGCGCACGTCATCCGAGGGGACGCCCCAGCCCTCGAGCATCGACTCGAGCCGGCGCGCCCGCTCCTCGTGCTCGGACTTCATCCGTTCGGCGGTGGCCCGGATCTCCTGGTCCACGCCGTCCTTGCCCAGCACCTCATCGGACTGCTGGATCGCGTCGCGGTGGTTGCGCAGCAGCAGACCCGCGAACTGGATGTCCGCCGCGAGCGGGTCGGCGGACGTCTGGCTGGGGCTGGCCAGCACGCCCTCCAGGTAGGTGTTCCCCGCCTCCGTGCCACCGGTCTGTCCGGGCTCCTCGGCGACGCTGCAGCCGCCGGTGGCCAGGGTGATGCTCAGGAGCGCCCCTCCGACGGCCACGCTCCAGCGGCGGGGGCGCACGCGGGCGGGGGCGATGTCGGCTCGGCTCATGGGCGCAGGTCCTCTCGGCGGTCGTCACCCGGTCACGGGGTCAAGGGCGGTCCGACGCGGTCGGCCGCCCCGGCCTCCCCAGGGTACCCCTCCGGCCTCCCGGCCCCGGGGTCGCCGCGGCCTCAGGCGACGCGGGTGGCCTGCACCACCCAGTTGTTGAAGGCGTTCCCGGCCATCCCGGTGCCCGGCACGAGGTCGCACGTGATCAGCGTGACCTTCGCGTCGTCGCCCCCGGGCTCCCATGCCCAGCGGTGCGACGGATCCTGGGTGAGCGCCTCCTTCTCCACCGAGACCGCGTCCGCGTCCGCCTCGAAGGCGGCCTGCGTGCCGTCGTCGTATGTCACCACGACGACGGCACCCGCGCGCACGTCGCCCAGGTTCCAGAACACGTCCCGCACGCCGTGGTAGACGACGTGCCCGGCCAGGACCCCCGCGTACCGGGACCGCTCCCCCGGCGTGGTGCCCCACTGCGGCGGGCCGTACCAGCCGACCGTCTGTGGCTCCGGGTCCAGGTCGCCGCCCTCATCCAACTGCGTGAGGTCGATCCCCGCTCCGACGATCTGCTCGCCGTCCTGGTGGACGTCCACGTGCACGGGCGTCGCCGTGACCTCGTCCCACGGGGCGGCGGGGCCGGAGAGGTGGGCGGCCGCGGCGGGGGTCGGCTCCTCGGACGGTGCCGGCTCCTCGGACGGCGCCGGCTCCTCGGTGGGGGTCGGCTCCTCGGACGGCGTGGGTGTGCCGGCGAGCTCCTGGGTCTCGACGGGAACCGCCGCCTCCCGCGTGGGTGACGCCGAGGACGGGCTCGGCGTCGGGGTCGGGGTGGCCGTCGTTGCGGGGCTGGGCGTGAAGCGTGCCGAGGACGGCGACGGCGACGGCGACGGGGTCGCGGACGCCGTGGCGCTGAGGGTGGGGGCGGCGCTGATCGGCACGGCGCCGACCGCCAGCACCCCGCGCAGCGCGAGGAACACGAGTCCCAGGCACAGCAGCACCAGGACCACCCACAGGGCGCGTCGGACGGTGGTGTTCATCCGGGTTCTCCCCTCGTGTGCATCGACGCGGCCCGCCCGGGGCCGCGTCCGACGACGGCATGGTCTCACGCGCTCCGGCCTCAGCGCGGCGCGTCATCCCCGGGCTCGGCATAGCGGTCCCGGACGAAGGCCTGCAGGCGACGGGCGAGCGCCTGCAGCGTCTCGGCGGCGAAGTGGTCCTCCCGCCACGCCGCGTGCAGTCGTACCGCGAGCGTCCGCCCCTGCGCGATGACCCGCACCGGCGTCAGCCCGAAGGCCGGGTCCTCGGTGACGACGGCGACGCCCGCCCCCGTCGCGACCAGGGCCTGGGCCACCCGCCCGGAGTTCGCCTCGACGAGGGCCGGCGGCGTGAGGCCCGCCACGGCCACGGCGCCGTCGAGGACGCGTCGCGCCATGAAGGTGCGGGCGGGCGCGACGACGGGTTGGGCCACGAGGTCGTCGAGGGACACCCGCGTCCGGCCCGCCCAGGGGTGGCCCGGGGCGACGTACGCCCAGACCGGCAGGTCCATCAGCGGCAGCGACGCGACGGAGGGGGGCGGCACCGTCGGCATCACCACGAGGTCGTGCCGCGCGACGGCGTCGAGCAGCGAGTCGTCCAGCTGGGTCTCCGCGACGCGCGGGCGCGGGTCCTCCTCGCCGAAGGTGGCCACGAACGGCAGCACGACATCGATGAGGGTGGTGCCCGGCGCGGCCACGGCCACGTCCGTGAGCCGACCGGAGGCGAGCGCGCGGGCCGCCTGCTCCGCCCGTCGATGGGCGACGAGGACCTCGCGCGCCACCGGGAGGAACGCCTCGCCGGCCGTCGTCAGCTCGAACCGGCCGGCGACCCGGGCGAACAGGGGCAGGCGCAGCTCACGCTGAAGCCGCTGCAGCTGCCGACTGAGCGCGGACTGCACGAGATCCAGGCGGATCGCGGCCCCCGAGACCGTGCCGACCTCGGCCACCGTGACGAAGGCCCTGAGCAGTTTCTCGTCCATGCCGGATGAGCATAGCCACCATGCCAGATCATCACTGGACGGCATGGACTCGACGCCCCACCATGGGAGGACGCGGCCCGACGCGTCGTCGTCGTGCCCGCCCGTCGTCCACGCTCCCCGTGAGCCGTCCCCAGGAGGCATCCCCATGACCGCCACCCCCGACCTCGAGCAGACCCGCCATCTGGCCACCGAGCTGCCCGGCCCTCGCTCCCGTGAGCTCGCCGAGCGCCAGAAGCGCGCCGTCCCGGCCGGCGTGGCCACCACCATGCCGGTGTACGCGGCCCGCGCCGCGGGCGGCATCCTCGAGGACGTGGACGGCAACCGCCTGATCGACCTGGCCTCCGGCATCGCCGTCACCTCCGTGGGCGCCTCCCACCCGCGCGTCGTGGCCGCCGTCCAGGAGCAGGTCGCGCAGTTCACCCACACCTCGTTCATGATCACGCCCTACGAGGGCTACGTGGCCGTGGCCGAGCAGCTGGACCGCACCAGCCCGATCCCCGGCGAGACCCGCACCGCCCTGTTCAATTCCGGCGCCGAGGCCGTGGAGAACGCCGTCAAGGTGGCCCGCGCCTACACCGGCAAGCAGGCTGTGGCCGCGTTCGACCACGCCTATCACGGCCGCACCACCCTGACGATGGCGCTGACCGCCAAGTCCATGCCCTACAAGCACAGCTTCGGACCGTTCGCCCCCGAGATCTACCGCGTGCCCGGCTCCTACCCGCTACGCGACGGCCTGTCCGGCGCCGAGGCCGCGCAGCGTGCCATCTCCGCGCTGGAGAAGCAGATCGGTGCCGACAACCTGGCCGCCGTGATCATGGAGCCGATCCAGGGCGAGGGCGGCTTCATCGTCCCGGCCGAGGGCTTCCTGCCGGCCGTGGTCGAGTGGTGCAAGGCCAACGACGTCCTGTTCATCGCGGACGAGGTCCAGTCCGGCATCGCCCGCACCGGCGCCTGGTTCGCCTCCGAGACCGAGGGCATCGAGCCGGACCTGATGGCGACCGCCAAGGGCATCGCCGGCGGCATGCCGCTCTCCGGCGTCACCGGCCGCGCCGAGGTGATGGACTCCGTGCACCCGGGCGGCCTCGGGGGCACCTACGGCGGCAACCCCGTCGCCACGGCGGCGGCGCTCGCCGTGTTCGAGGCCGTCGAGGAGGACGGTCTCCTGGAGAAGGCCCGCCGGATCGAGCAGGTCATCCGCGAGCACTTCGCGCAGAACGCCGACGACCGCATCGCCGAGGTCCGCGGCCGCGGCGCGATGATGGCGATCGAGTTCGTGGACCCCGCCACCGGCGAGCCGGACGCGACGCTGACCGCCACCGTGGCCGCGGCCGTGCGCGCCGCCGGCGTCATCCTGCTCACCTGCGGCACCTACGGCAACGTCGTACGCTTCCTGCCGCCGCTGACCATCGGTGAAGACCTCCTCAAGGAGGGCCTGAGCGAGGTCACGAACGCGCTGCAGTCCGCCTGAGCCCCCGCCACCGGCGGACCGACGACGACGGCCCCGCATCCCTGCCCGGGATGCGGGGCCGGCCGCCCGTCCGCGGGGGGCTCAGATGGCCGCCCCGTTAGCGGGGGCGCCCTCGTTCTCCCCGGCCTCCGTGCGCCGGGGCCTCTCGGCGGGGGAGGTCCCGCGGGCCCCCCTGCCC
>NZ_JAGXJK010000189.1:0-274 GCF_019091605.1 Micrococcus sp. GbtcB5 | reverse complement strand
CGCGTCGGGCGGCTGCGGGGGGGGCCCCGCCAAGCGCGGCGCCCGCCAGCCGCGGGCGCCCACGAGCGGCGACCCCCCCGTGTAGTCCCACTCCGTGCCGGCCACCGCCGAGCCGGACCGGGTGACCAGGTCCGCGTACGCGTACACGAGCTCGACCGAGAGCACGCTGTGGTGCGCCCCCGGGTTGGCCGGCGCGTGGATGCCGAACTCGGTCCCCGTGCCCATCACCCGGTGCACGCCCCAGCCGGCGGCGTCCCTCCCGTTCGGGGGCACC
>NZ_JAGXJK010000188.1:0-274 GCF_019091605.1 Micrococcus sp. GbtcB5 | reverse complement strand
AACCGGGGATGGGCCTGCCGGGCGACCCGCACAGCCCGGGCTCGAAGGGCTGCGGGACGGTCATGCGCTCGGCCCCGTACGGGATGGTGCCGGGGCACGAGGACCCGCACGTCGTGTCCCTCGCCCGCCAGGGGGCCGCCCTCACGCACGGCCACCCCACCGCGTGGGTCGCGGCGGCCGCGTACGCCCTCGTCATCGCGGCCCTGTTGCGCGGCCTGGACCTGGCCGCCGCGGTCGCGCACGCCCGCGCGTGGCTCGACGGCCTGGGCGAGGA
>NZ_JAGXJK010000187.1:0-274 GCF_019091605.1 Micrococcus sp. GbtcB5 | reverse complement strand
GGTCAGCGCATTGATGAGCGCGGCGCCGCCGCCGGCCACGATGCCCTCCTCGAGGGCGGCGCGGGCCGAGGACACGGCGCCCTCGATGCGCTGCTTGCGCTCCTTGAGCTCCACCTCGGTGGCGGCGCCCACGCGGACCACGCCGATGCCGCCGGAGAGCTTGGCGAGGCGCTCCTGGAGCTTCTCGCGGTCCCAGTCGGAGTCGGACGCGGCGGACTCGGCCTTGATCTGGGCGCCCCGGGCCTCGACGTCCTCGGCCGCACCGCCGCCGTCG
>NZ_JAGXJK010000186.1:0-275 GCF_019091605.1 Micrococcus sp. GbtcB5 | reverse complement strand
CCAGGCTCTCGCCGATGAAGTCCTTGTTCGAGACCGCGGCCAGCACGGGCAGCCCCAGGGTGGCGACCTCGTCCAGCCGCCGCGTGATCTCGAGGGTGTGCCGGGTGTTCTTGTTCAGATCGTGGCCGGGGACCACGATGATCCTCTCCTCGGGGACGCCGAGCGCCACGGCCCGGTCGGCGGTGCGCCGCAGGTGGTCGCGGACCTCCCTGCCGACGTCGCCACAGGTCGGCCGCGGGACCACGGCCCGGGGTCCGCGCACGTGGGCGGGGGGG
>NZ_JAGXJK010000185.1:0-276 GCF_019091605.1 Micrococcus sp. GbtcB5 | reverse complement strand
CAGAAGATCGCGCAGGGCGGCACCCCGATGCGTGCCCCCATCGGCTACCTCAACGTCCGCCGCACCGACGACGCGGGCCGCGAAATACGCACCGTCGAAGTTGATCCCGAACGTGCCCCGCTGATCCGGTGGGCGTTCGAGCACTACGCCGAAGGCGAGACCTCCGTGACCGGGCTGCTGCGCGACCTCACCGCACGCGGACTCGTCACCGTGGCGACACCGAAGCGCCCCTCCAAGGCGCTGGAGAAGAACACGCTCTACAAGCTACTGACCAAC
>NZ_JAGXJK010000184.1:0-276 GCF_019091605.1 Micrococcus sp. GbtcB5 | reverse complement strand
GGCGCGCTTCGGCGCGGACCGAAGCGAGGCCGCGGCCCGCACCGTCCAGGCCACCGCGGGGGACGGCGACGTGCACCGCGTCGAGGTCCTCCCGGACCGCGTCCTCGTCTACGCCCGACGCGCGGACGTCCTGCACGACGTCGTGCAGCGCCTCGTCGTCGAGGGCGCCCTGCCCGCCCCCGCCACCACGCTGACCCGCCGCGCGAGCCTCGGGGACGTGGTCCTCATCCTCACCGGCCGCCCCCTGGTGGACAGACCCGTGCCGTCCCCCACCAC
>NZ_JAGXJK010000183.1:0-277 GCF_019091605.1 Micrococcus sp. GbtcB5 | reverse complement strand
GGGGCCCGGGAGACGGCGGGGTCGGGGGGTGGACGTCCCGCGCTCGTGGACGTCTCGCACTGGGCGAGCGAGCCCCTGTGGCTCGAGCACGGCGCCCGCGCCCTGGAGGCCGCCCTGGCGGAGCGGGGACTGGGCGCCACCACCCTGTTCTCAGATCACCGCAGCGACCCCTGGGACTTCCTGGTCGGGGGAGAGCGGGCCGACGAGGGGAGACACGCATGAGTGAGGTCACCGCACCGCCGGCCGTCCAGGCCCGGCTGCTGGAGCTGCAGGAGCT
>NZ_JAGXJK010000182.1:0-278 GCF_019091605.1 Micrococcus sp. GbtcB5 | reverse complement strand
GAAGATCGGGACGCGGCGGAACGTCTCAGAACAGGAGGCTGTCTGGGCGGGCAGGCCGGTCAACTACGCAGCCAAGTGTGCGCAGGCTGCTGAGCGACACGAGATGATTGTTACCCAACAGGTGTGGGGGAAGTTCAAGAACAACGACTACATCGCCTTCAGTTGTGACTGCAACGAAGGTCCTACTGCGAACCTGTGGACGGATACGACTGTTGACCGTCTCCCACAGGACGACCAGGCTGCCGTTGTTCTCAAATCGGGTTGGTGCGAGAAGTGCG
>NZ_JAGXJK010000181.1:0-278 GCF_019091605.1 Micrococcus sp. GbtcB5 | reverse complement strand
GAGCGATGCACAATGAAGGACCGATTGTTGCTGGAGTTTGTACAGGAGGTATGCTACTAGCTGCATCCGGTATATTGAATGGTAAAAATGCGACGATGCACCATTTGGCGCAGAATGAAATGAGTGAATATGGGGCGGAGATTCTTCATTACAGAATTGTGGTTCAAGGCGATGTTATCACTGCAAGAGGAGTCACTTCAGGGGTTGATTTGGGACTTTGGATTACGGAAAAGTTCGCAAGTTCTAAAATTGCAGCTGCTGTTGAATATAGAATGGAA
>NZ_JAGXJK010000180.1:0-278 GCF_019091605.1 Micrococcus sp. GbtcB5 | reverse complement strand
AAAAAGCATTTAGGATTTTTAATTCCCCTTGCAGCTGGTGTGGCAGCAGCATTTTTAACGTTAAGTCACGTTAATAAATATTTACTTGCAAATCATTATGGACCGACTCTATTTTTCTTCCTCGGTTTAATTATTAGTATATTACCGATGTTAATGAGGGAAGCTGATGCAAAGTCGTCGTTTAAAGGTAAGCACATTGTTTTATTAATAGTTGCAGCAATTCTTGTTGCGATCACAGCTTACTTTTAACCAGATAAGGCAGCAGATCCAAGTACGTC